>QNUZ01000030.1 GCA_004347865.1 Archaeoglobi archaeon
ATCTTGGGATTCCAGAAATTATTCTGGACAAAACCGGGGAATCTCCAAGGGATTTTGAGCTTTACAGAAGGCTTTTCCGCCAGATGTTCCTGAGGCTTGAAAAAGAACTGGGGGAGGCGGACGAGGATAGGATGATCAAAACGCTTGAAAAGGCGAACGAGGCCAACGAGCTATTCTGGGAGCTTCACGAACTCAAGAAATTCTCGCCCTGCCCGGTTCCCAACCTCTTCACGCTTATGAGCTGCGGAACCCGGTTTACGATGTGGGGAAGGGATGAGGCTGTCTCGATGTTCGAAAAACTCGTTGAGGTTGCCGAAAAGAGGCGGAGAAGGGGAGAATATCCTGCGGAGAGAGAAATTGCAAGGAGCTTCTGGGTTTACACTGGCTATTACATAGATTTATTTGAGTTCTGGCTCTGGCTTGAGGATAACGGAATAAGCTACCTGAACGATCTGCTCAACAGCCAGATGCTCAGAGATTCATACAGGGCAGAGACAAAGGAAGAGGCAATTGATGCCCTCGCGGCCACTGCATGGAACTACGCTATGACCAGACAGATGGGTGCTGAAAACATGGGCTTAAAATGGGTTGAGGATGCTGTCTATATGATCAGAGAGCTCAACGCCAACTGCGCGATTTACAGCGGTCATCATGCATGCAAGCAGTCCCAGAGCGTTTTCAGGATTCTCAGAGACGAGCTCTCCAAGGATGGGATTCCTGTGCTCAGGCTGGACGGGGACTGCTGGAATCGCAGAATAACCCCGATCAGCGTTGTTCAGGAAATGATTTTGGACTTTGTCGAGAACATCGTCGCGAAAAGGAAGAAGAGAGCAAGGAGGTGAGGACTTGCCCGAAATTTCGGGTATAGTCAGGAGAGGATCGCAGATCCTGAGGACGATCGAAAGAATCGAAAATTTCACAAAAAACGAGCTTAAAGGCCTTGTTGAATTTCTGGGAGATGTTCAGGGCCATACCATCCTTTCTTTTCTTGACGAAAGGCATTACGGTGCAGGTCTGTTTTTCCTCCAGAATGTGCTTTCCAAACACGTTAATGAGGCGGTTAAAGCCAAAGATGAGGATAAAAAGGTCATACTTATCCCTTTTAACTTTCCTCCCGAGCTGATTCATGCATTTGAGAACGCTGTTCCCCTTACAACCGAAATGATGAGCACGATCGGAGCCCTTGCACTTCAGGGCGAAGGTGAGCCCTACTGGGATTATGCAGTCTCGCTGGGAATTCCCGACTACGTTTGTTCGGCAAACACAACTGCGCTCAGTTCGATGCTGATGGCGCTGAAGGGTCTTGAGTTGGCTCCGGATGCGATGATCTCCGCGTGTCCGGGTTCATGCGACGCAAACTCGAAGATTCACGAATTCGTTGCGGAGTATCTGAGCGTTCCGGAGTTCATGGTGGACAAGACCGGCGAGGGTGCTTCGGACTACCAGCTCTACAGAAGGCTTTTCCTGAAAATGGTTGAGGAGCTGGAAAATTTCGTCGGGGAGAAAATCGATGAGGATAGGCTCATCAAGGTCGTTGAGAACGGAAACAAATGCACGGAGCTATTCTGGGAGCTTCACGAACTCAAGAAATTCTCGCCCTGTCCGGTTCCCAACATGTTTACCCTTTTCAGCTGCGGAACCCGGTTTACGATGTGGGGAAGGGATGAGGCTGTCTCGATGTTCGAAAAACTCGTTGAGGTTGCCGAAAAGAGGCGGAGAAGGGGAGAATATCCCGCGGAGAAGGAAATTGCAAGGAGCATCTGGGTTTACACTGGCTACTACGTGGATCTCTACGACACTTGGATATGGATGGAGGACAACGGAATAACGTACCTGACGGACATTCTGAACTCAGGCGGTTTTCCACAGGTATACGAAGTTTTCGACAGAAAAGATGCGCTTGAGGCCATAGTTAAAACTGCCTGGGATTACGGGATGACGAGGCAGATGTCTGCAGACAACATGGGCCTAAAGTGGACAGAGGACTTCATATATCTGGCCCAAGATCTCAAGGCAAACTGCGCAATTTACTGCGGTCATCACGCATGCAAACAGTCTCAGGCCGTTTTCAGGATTCTGAGGGATGGAATGACCAGAAAGGGGATACCCGTTCTTAAACTGGATGGGGACTGCTGGAATAGAAGGATTACGCCGGTAAGCGTTCTTCAGGAGATGATTCTAAACTTTGTTAACGATGTTGTGGTCAAGGGAAGGAGGAAAAGGAGGAGGTGATCAAATGCTTTTTGGCGGTACGGATGTCGGTTCCCTCACCGCTCAAGCGGTTATTTTGGAGAACGGCAAGGTTGTTGGATGGAAGAACATGCGGGTCCTCCCGAATCCAATAGAATCGGCGAAAAAGGTTATGGGTGAGCTTTTGGAGGAGCTGGGGCTGAAGAAGGATGACGTGATAATCTTCGCCACGGGATACGGTAGGGAGAAGCTTGTGGAGGCGGGTTATGCCAGAGAACATGTTAGCGAGATAAGCTGCCATGCTAGAGGAGCGTTCTGGCTCAATCCGTCGGTCAGGACGGTTATAGACATTGGAGGACAAGATGCGAAGGTTATAAGGATAGACGAAAAGGGCAGGCTGGTGAACTTCGTAATGAACGACAAATGCGCCGCCGGAACAGGCAGGTTTCTGGAGATACAGGCAAAGGCCTTGGGTATAAAGCTAGAGGAGCTCGGAGATATGACTTTCATAGCCAAAAATCCGGTTTAGATCACGGCGAGGTGCAGCATCTTTGCGGAAACAGAGGTCCTTCACTTCCTTCAGCGAGGAGTCCCGAAGGAGGAAATAGCTGCGGGAGTAAACAGGTCGATGGCGCATAGGATATACTATCTGGCAAGGCGGGTTGGGGTGGAGAGGGAGGCGGCATTGACGGGAGGGGTTGCCAAAAACAAGGGTGTGAAGAGGGAACTTGAAAAGATCCTCAACCTGAAATTCCTGGATCTGGGCATGGATCCGCAGATAATCGGTGCTCTGGGGGCAGCAATTTTTGCAAGAGAGAAGTACGGAGGTGAATGATGTTTCTAGGAATAGATGCTGGGACAAGGTTTACGAAGGCGGTCCTCTGGAACGGCGAGATTTCCAGATTTGCAGTCAAGGAGACTGTCGGGAATATGAAGTCGGTTCTGGAATCGATAACCAAGGAAATCGAGGACTACAAGCTCTGCTGCGCCACGGGAAGCGGAGCCGAACTCGTGGAATTTGCCGATGCAAGGGAGGATGATGTGGTCTGCCTAGCAATTGCCGGAAGGGATGTTGTAAATGCGGACTACGTGATAGACATCGGGGCCCAGAGCATCACGGCGATATCCGTCGATGAGGACGGAAACGTGATAGACTACGTAAAGAACGACAAATGCGCCAGCGGCAGCGGAAAGTTTCTGGAGGTCATGAGCTCTGCTCTGGGCATCGAAATTCAGGATTTGGACAATTTAGCGTTTAGATCTAATAAGAAGCTGTCGATAACATCACAGTGCGCTGTTTTTGCTGAGAGCGAGGTTATATCGTACGTAAACAACGGCGAAAGCAGGGAGAACATAATTGCGGCGGTTTGCGACGCCGTGGCCAAAATAGCCGCCTCGCAGGTGAACAAGCTGAAGATAACCGGCAGATACACCATAACAGGGGGTGTTGCAAATTTCACAAGCATTACGGAGAGAATAAAAAGGATCATAGGAGGGGATTACGTGAAATTCCCGAATCCCCAGCTTGCAGCCGCAATAGGGGCCGGAATAGTGGCAGGAGAGCTCTGAATGTTTGAGGAAGTCATAGAGAAAATAAGAGAACAAGTCCTGAATGGGCTGAGAAGCGGAGCAATTCGGGAATATTCGCCCCAGTCCTTCAAGAGTTGGGCCAGGGGCAGGGATGTTGTGACCAGGGGAGAGCTTGCCTACGAGCTTGGAAAGCAGAATTCCGCGCTTCTGATCCTGTGGGGAAATGCTGAAAACAGAATTTACCTTTCAAAGGAATCCGACGGATCTCTGGCGGTTATTGTGATCTGCGACGTCGTCTGGGATGGTCTGGAGAAGTACGAATGTTTCAGGGCGCTCAGGGATGCATTTTACAACCTTAGTCTTTACGGAGTGACGATCAGAAGCCTTCCGAGCCAGCTGAAGGTATGGCTCAGAGTGGCCAGAAGGGCGAGTGAGGAAGGTTTCAGCCTTGGAGTTCTTGCCAGGGCGGTGAATGAGGCTATGAACTCCTTGGAATTCGTGAGGGCAACTGACGTGATCATCCTGACCTCAAGAAACGAGATGGATGCCTTAAAGGATGCCTTTCTCAGGGCGAAGAAAATAATTGATGCATTGATTAAGATGCACGAAGAAAAACTGCTCAACTGCGAGGAATGCGATTACAGGGACGTTTGCAGCGAGATTCCAGAACTCAAGATGATAAGGGACAGGATCAAGAGGCAATGAAGATCGCGGTTGTCGGCAAGGGTGGTGTCGGAAAAACGACTATTTCCGCCTTCCTTGTGAGCATACTGTCGGAAAAGGGTAAGGTTCTGGCCATCGACGCAGACCCAGCAGGAGGACTCTCAATCTCGCTCGGAATAAGGGTAAGAAGGACGCTTGAAGACGTTAGAAACGAGATTGCAGATTTGATAAGGCAAAAATACGACAAAGTTGAGATCGCAAGCTCGATAGACTACAAGCTTCTTGAAGCCCTGCATGAAGGCGAGAAGTTTTTATTCCTTGCCATGGGAAGGCCAGAGGACGAGGGGTGCTACTGCCAGCTAAATTCTATGCTCAGAGAGGCGATAGAGATGGTATCGGGATCCTTTGACTACGTCGTGATCGACGGGGAGGCGGGGGTCGAGCAGATAAACAGGAGGGTGATGAAAAGCGTGGAATATCTTCTGGTTGTGACGGATTCGACTAGAAAGGGATTTCAGGTCGCCAACCAGATAAGGTCGGTTGCGGACAGGGCAGTGAAATTCAAGAAGTGCGCACTGGTGGTTAACAGGGTCAGGGGTCAGCCGGATGTTGAAGCCGGTAACTTCGACTTCGTTTTTCTGATCCCGGAAGACGAGAGCGTTTTCAGATTCGATGTTGAGGGAAAGCCTCTGACCGATATAAGGGATTCTCCTGCCTTTAAATCCGTCAAAAATATTGCAGAAACCCTCCTTTTTCAGGGCCTTTAGGGCGTCTTTTTAATGATCCATGCTGTCTAGGAGAGAAAGGGATAAAAACATAGAAGCTCAGGAGTTGTGGGGGCTCGTGGTCTAGCGGTTATGACGTCGCCTTCACACGGCGGAGGTCGAGGGTTCGAATCCCTCCGAGCCCATCTGACAATTTTCCGCAGCCCGGGGTTTGGGCAGAACTGGAAAGATTTTAAATTTCATCCGAATTCCAATAATCCATGAACCTGATTCTCTTGGGGGCACCAGGAGCGGGGAAGGGAACCCAGGCAAAGTTCATAGTGGAAAAATACGGAATTCCGCAGATATCCACAGGAGACATGCTCAGAGAAGCCGTTGCCAAGGGAACAGAGCTGGGAAAAAAGGCCAAAGAGTTTATGAGTCAGGGAAAGCTCGTACCGGACGAGATCGTGATCGGAATTGTTAAGGAAAGGCTCAGGCAGAAAGACTGCGAGGGGGGTTTCATTCTGGATGGATTTCCGAGAACAATAGCCCAGGCGGAAGCTCTGGACAGGATCATGGCGGAAATGGGAAGGAAGATTGATGCGGTAATCAACATAAGCGTTCCCGAGGAGGAGATCGTCAGGAGGATCGTAAACAGGAGGATATGCAGAAAGTGCGGAGCGATATACCACCTGATATACGATCCCCCGAAGAGGCCCGGAATCTGCGACAAATGCGGTGGCGAGCTCTATCAGAGGGATGATGACAGGGAAGAAGTTGTGAGGCAGAGGTTTGCGGTTTATAGAAAGAGCACCCAGCCGCTGATCGATTATTACAGGAAGAGGGGAGTACTTTACGAGGTGGACGGGACAAAGGATATCGTGAGCGTGAAGTCGGAGATTCTATCTATACTGGAAAAGCTCAAAGGCTGAGGTTGATCTCCCTTTCCTTTATCTTCCCCTCAAGCCATTCGGCCACAGCTGACATTACCTTCGGGCTCCTCCTCAGAAAGTGGTCCCCGTTTATCACCCTGATGAGGTATTTTGGTTCCTGGAATTCACGGTAAATCGCTTCCCCGCACTCAAAGGGAACAACCTCGTCCTTAGTTCCGTGAACAACCAGCTTCTGACCCTTAACCTTTCTGGCATATCTCCTCAGATCGAGCTCCCTTATCGCTTCCATTTCTCTTCTGAATTCCTCGAAGCTTCCGGTTCTCATGATCCTTGAAGCGTTCTCGAACATCATCTCGACTCTGTCCTCGCTGAAGATCTCCGGAAGCGGGGCGGAAATCGAGACAAGCCTGTCCAAATTACCGAGCTCTGCCGAGGTTCTTATCGCGACAAGTCCGCCCATGCTGTAGCCTATTATCGAAACCCTATCGAATTTTTCTGCAATCCTCCTGAGATCCTCAACCCAGTACTCGAGACCGAATTTTCCCCTGCTGTTTCCGCAGCCCGAAAAATCGAAAACAACTGTTGGAGCTATTCGGGAGAGAAAATCAGCCAGCTCGCTGTAGCCCTTATCCACCACCGATCCGGGCTCGTACGGAAGTCCGTGGCAGACTACTACTGCACTGCCAAGGTGCACTCTTCCGAAGTTCCTTCCAAAAATGGTGTCAAAGAACATTACTTAGCCGAAACAAACTTTTCCAGCTCCTCCAGATCTTTTTCGATTTTCTTTATTTCCTCCCTCTTCTTCTGAATGATCTCCATCGCTATCTCCTTTAGATCCCGGGTCATCTTGTAGCTCTTCAGCGGTCTTCCCTTGCCCTTCTTCTTCAGCTCTCTCTCCTTCACCCATCCCCACTCCTTAAGCTCCTTCATTGCAAGACTGACTTCAGGCTGTCTGAGATTCGCTGCTCTCTCTATTTCCCTTGAAACGGCTTCCCCTGCCTTTGAAAGGAACACAACAACCTTTGCTATGTTTCTGTTGAGCCCTGCCTCGGCCAACAGGGAGACTATCTTCTCATCAGTTTCGGAGAGTTCTTCAACCATCCTCTTTCACCTCGGATATTTAATAGATATACTATTGAGTATATAAATTTTTTTGCATTTAGCTATTTATCTAAAACGATCGTTTTTAGGTTTCTGGGGGATATATGCCCATATTATTAAAAACTGTCATCATAAGATTTTTAAACTTTCTAATCCTAGCTACATAGAATGAAAAGCTCAAGAATTCAGAGAATAAAGGAGTATCTTTCTAAGAGAAAATCGGCCTCGACCAAAAAGATAGGCGTTCTGGTCGACGGCCCGAACATGCTCAGAAAGGAATTTAATACCAACCTTAAAGAAATAAGGGAGCTTTTGGCTGAATACGGTGACATAAAGATTGCCAAGGTCTTTCTCAACCAGTACGCTACAGACAAACTCGTAGAGGCGATAGAAAATCAGGGTTTCGAGCCGGTTGTGACTTCAGGCGACGTTGATGTCAGAATGGCCGTTGAGGCCATGGAGCTCATTTACAACGAAGCCATTGACGTGATAGCCCTTGTAACCCGGGATGCGGATTTCAAGGCCGTGCTCATGAAGGCAATGGAGATGGGAAAGGAGACCATAATTGTTGGAGCAGAACCGGGTTTTTCCACAGCCCTTAAGAATTCTGCAGACATAGCCATCATCCTGAACGAAGAGGAAGGGGAAGAGAAGGACATACTCGAAGTATGAAACTTTTTCTTTTCGAATTCGCCACATGCGGCGGGGAGGTAGAGGACTCCGTTGCAGTTGAAGGTCTTTCGATGTTTAAAACTCTTTACAGCGGTTTCAGAAAGCATTGCGAGGTTTACAGTTTTGTGAGAGATGAGTTCGGGTATTTGGGGCTTCCAGTGGGAAGAATGGAGGAAATAGACAGTTGGCTGGAGAAATGCGATAGCTTCCTAATCGTCGCACCCGAAGACGGCTTTCTCCTGCTGAATCTCACGAGAAGGGCGGAAAAATACGCTGAAAACCTGGGATCCTCAAGCAGGGCTATCGAGATCACTTCCGACAAGTGGAGACTCTACAAGAAGCTCAAAGGAAAGGTTGCGGTTCCGAAAACCTCGAAAAAGCCCATTAGTGAGAAATTCATCGTAAAGCCCAGGGTTTCCTGCGCAGGGGAGGGAATAGGATTTTCTGAAGAGGTTAAAGATGGTTTTATCGCCCAGGAATTCATCCCGGGAATTCCCCTTAGCGTTAGCCTGATCGTCGGAGATGAAATCGACGTTGCAAGCGTGAACGAGCAGATTCTGGAAAATTTCAGGTACAAGGGCGCCGTGGTTCCTGCGAGGATCGACCATCGAACGGCACTTGAGGTCTGCAACGAAGCAATTGGAGCGGCAGAGGTCATCAGCGGTCTGCACGGCTATGTGGGCGTGGACTTGGTTTATTCTGATCAGCCGTACGTCATAGAGATAAACGCCAGGATTACGACACCGGCGATAGCATTCGAAAGGGCCTACGGGGTGAACGTTGCGGACATGATTCTGGATGAATTCGAGTTTTCGGGTGAATTCAGAAGGCAGAAGATCGAAAAGGGAAATTTTGAGGATTTCTTTGCAAAGGTTGGCAGCGTTGCGCTCAGGATCTGCGACTTCTGAAAAACCTCTGCAAAAATCCCTTTTTCTCCTCTTTTTCCTCCTTTCTTTCCTCTTCCCTTTCCTCCTGCGGCTCCTCTTCCTTTGTGATGCTGGTCGCCTCGCTGTGCATACTCTTCCTTACCCTTATGCGGACCACAACGGGAACTTCGAGTTCAGGGCTGACCACAACGGCCGTGCCCGTCGGAAGCCTCTTGATTTCCTCAACTATTTCTGCAGTTATCCCCTCGATCCCCTTCTTTATAGCGTTTATATCGTTCGGATTTGTTACCTTCAGGATTATCTGCGTGTTGCACTGGCTTATGACGTTCTTGTCTATTCTTGCGGGTCTCTGGGTTATAACCATCAAGCCTAGGCCAAACTTTCTGCCCTCGCTGGCAACGGTTCTCAGGATGTTTGTTGCCACGGCCTTCTCCCTCTCAGGGGCGAAGTTATGGGCTTCTTCAACCACGATCATTCCCGGCTCAACCTCCCCCCTCTTTCTGAGCTCAAAGAGCTCTGAAATAACCCTTGAGACGATAAGGTTCTGATATGCAGGTTCGATACCGCGCAGGTCTATCAGGCTGGCCTTTCCCCTGACAAGCAGCGTTCTTGGATCGGTTGGCTTTTGCTTGAACAGTCCGGAATTCTCTATTTTCGATAGAGCACCGATAAGAGTCCATTTTCCGCTGTGCTTTATTTTCTCGACCTCCTCGATGATGTCCGCTATCGTGTAATTCCTCAGATTTCTCAGAGCCTGATATAGCAGCGCCTGAGCGGTGGGACTTCTCAAACCGCTTAGCTCGATCAGTTCCTCGGCCGTTAAGTTTATCCCGTCCAGAGAAAGTTCTCTGTCGGCTGAATCGATAAATGGCGAAGTTGGAGGGGCATAGACGACAATTTTCTCAGCGTAGCCCCTGGGCTCCACGCCGAACTCGTTATCTCTGATCTTTCCTGGCCTTTTCATCGAGACGTATTCCCCGTGAGGGTCTATTATCAGGAGTGGAACGTTTCTATCAAGTAGCTCCTCGATTATGACTCCGGCTGTGTAGCTTTTGCCGCTTCCCGTTCTTGCAAGGATGCAGACGTGCTTTTGAACCAGGGTGTTCGGATTCAGCTTAACCTTCACGCCGGTGTCTCCAAGAAGGCCTATGTAAATCCCGTCCTCAGCAAAACCGAGGGTCTCGGCGATCAGGCTGTCTTCGGCCGTGTAGACGCTGTCGCCTGGAATGAACGGGCTCGAGGGCATTTTTAGCTTTCCCTCCTCCCTCTTCCCCAGAACTCTGGCCTTTGCGATCAGAACTTCCTTTGATTTGTACTGCTCCGATAGCTTCGGACTGTCAACCGCAAGGATCTCTGCAACCTGTGCAAGAACCCAGCCGTCCTTTTCGTTCCAGACCTTGATGTAGTCCCCTCTCTTCACCGCCTTTGAGTTCGTGACGACGAAATCGAATTCGAACGAACTGGCGGATCCGTGTATCTTTCCCACTGCGCTTCTCATTGAGATCCCTTTTTCAAAAGATTATTTTTATTTTTCGATTGTCAAATTACATGAAAACCGACAAGAAAGCCTACAGTTTTAACCGTGGGATTGTCGATATGCTTATGTATAATGGACCTTGAAAAATACATTGAAGCCCAGAAAGGTGTCTGAAGTGAGGAGAACGAACATGTTCATAATTGAGGGCTGCCCTGCCTTATGGGAGCTTGCGGACAGCTGCGCCAGGCTGTACAATGAGATGAACTCTGAAAGGAGGCTTCCAGAGCATAGGCTACCTCCATGGAGGTGGCGTTAACGGGGGACGCAGCCCTCGCTTCTGAGGTTGAACGGGTGACTTGGGAGCCTAAAAGGGCTGTGAACAGCAGACCGATGAGAGCCTTAGAAGCAAGAATCTCCCAGGCTTTAGCCTTGGAGAGTGTCAAGTTCGAAAAAATTTTAAGCCTGAGCCTTCACGATACTTTGAGCGCGGATAGTCTAGTGGTAGGACAACGGCTTTCCGAGCCGTTAGCCCGGGTTCAAATCCCGGTCCGCGCAGACCTTCCGCGCTTTTTGCTGAGATTACAAAAGCAAAAGGCTGAATTCCTTGAGATACGGCGTTAACAGGGCTTTCTATGAACCTTGAGGCGTTTTCCGTGCTTTTCTTCAGCCATTCGTAGTGCTGGGATCTAAGGTTATGTGGAGCCTTTTCCTAGTTAGCTGGCTCCGGTCGGCTTCCTTTTTCTTCTGTCCAGATCCATGCGTTTTTATGGGCAAGAGATGAACTTATCAGAGCCCTTAAGGCCGGAGCTAATTACATAAGGTGAGGAGTTGATTACAAGATCCTCCTTCTCTTCCTCTTCTACAAGGCATTAAGCGACAAATGGCCCAAGGCTGATTCCAATGGAATTAAAACGGAAATATTTATAAAAAGAGAAGTAAATTTAGATCTCAATGCTTTACGTTTATATTGACGAAAGCGGAGACCTTGGATTCACTGAAAAGTCCAGCAGGTATTACGTGATCGCCACAGCAGAAGTTCCAAATCCGCTTATTGCGGAAAGGATAATAAAAAAAGTAAGAAAGAGGCTTGGAAAGAAAGAAAAGAGCATTCCAGAATTCAAGTTCTCAAGATCAGACGAAAAAATCAGGAATTTGGTCCTGAAAGAAGCTGTCGAAGCTGAGATGAACCTTTCAACGATAGTTTTGGAGAAGGGAATGGTTTACCAGCGCCTCAGGGGCAAAAAAGACATCCTGCACAACTATCTAACTGGATTTTTAGCCGAATCCCTGAGCTACTACGAAGATGAGAGAGATTTCAGGATTATAGTAGACAAATTCATAATGCGAAAGGAGAAAAGGGATGAGTTCAACGTCTATCTGCACAAGCGATTGCAAAATTTTTGCAAAGCGAAAAACTTCGAAGTAATTCATGAAAGCTCGGAGCAACATGCAGGGCTTCAGATAGCTGACTTTGTTGCTGGGGCAGTATTTCAAAAGTATGAAAGGCAAAAAGAAGGCTATTACAGCATTATAAGGCCGAAGATGAGGCTTGAATTGAGGAAATGGTTTTAAGGGGCCCCGGCCTACTCATCCTTAACCCCTTACGGGGTTATCATCCTTTCAGCCGGAGGGGGCTCTAAGCCCGACCTTACCCCCTTATACGTATATAAGACTTCAATATGTTTAAAGTTTTCGTTTCTCGAGCTAATAATAAAGAATCACGAAACACTTTTATCTCAAAAATCTGAAATTAGCTAATGCTTCAGCCTGAAATCTCACTTCACAACGAAATCAAAAGAAAGCTTGAAGAAATTGGCTGGAAAAACGGTCATGAAATTCTGAATTTCCTCGAAAACGATGTTGTTTCGAATTTTTACTTTGAAAGATATTTTAAGAAAAAGATCCTAGAATTAAACGAATTTCTGAAGGAGCTTGACGAGGATGAAAGATGAGATGCGCTGGAGCAGATAAGAAAAGAGCTTGAAAGCGCCGATGAGGAGAGAATCCTGCGTTTTCTGAGGCACAGAATATGGATCAGCATGGGAAGAGAAGCGAAATATTCGATTTGCTAAAGCCCGAAAGGGTTCTGGAGTTCATAAGACTCTCCCCGCTCTATGCAATTTCTACTCTTGCACCGAGCTTTTTCAGGTCATCGAAGAAATTGGGGTAGGAAACGGAAACCGCTTCGGCATTTTTGCATCTGACCTCGCCAAGCAATCCCAGCAGGGAAAAGGCGAGAGCCATCCTGTGGTCTCCGAAGGAGTCCACCGTCCCTCTGAATTCCCCTCTGCGTCCCCTTATCTTCATGCCGTCCCTTCTCTCCTCAGCCTCAACTCCAAGAGCTCTCAGATTTCTGCATATTCCCGAAATTCTGTCTATTTCCTTTATCCGAAGGTGTTCTGCATTGTATATCTCGCTCACACCCTCTGCCGTGGCACATAGAATAGCGATCGTTGGAACAAGATCAGGTGTGTCTCCGGCGTCGAAACTTATTGCCGAGAGTTCAGATTTCCTTGCAATCAGGATTCCCTTTTCCTTTTCCCAGCTCACATCGGCACCCATTTCCCTGCAGACCTCAACGATCTTCTTGTCCCCCTGTCTGGAATCGAAGGCATTCAAAATCCTCACTTCCCCTGCGAGTATTCCTGCCGCTATCAGGTAGCTTGCAGAAGAGAAGTCCGAGGGGATCGAGAAATCCCTCATCCTGAATTCCTGCTCTCCTTGGATCTCAAAGCAGTCTCCATTCCTTTCAATCTTTATGCCCGACTTTTCAAGAACGTCCAAGGTTACGTCGATGTAGGGCCTCGACTTTGTGGAAATGATCCTTACTCTGCTGTTTCCCATTGCAATCGGGAGTGAGTATAGGAGGGAAGAGATAAACTGGGAGCTTTCGGCTCTTATTGCCACCTCCCCACCCTTCACAGGCCCTTTTATCCTGAATGGCGCTCTGAACTGTTCTTCTCCCTTTGCTTCAGCCCCAAGCCCTTTCAGTGCAAGAACCAGCTCCCTGTTCGGTCTCGTTCTCAGCGATGAATCCCCGTCGAGTGTGCTCCATTCGCCACAGAGTGAAAGCAGTCCTGTGAAGATTCTCAGCGTAGTTCCAGAGTTCTCGAAGTTGAAGTAGCCCCCTCCTATTCCCTCGGTTCCCTGGAATTCGAAGGTATTGCCTTTTCTTTTAAACTCCGCTCCGATGCCATTGCAGGCCTTAAGAGTTGCCAGAGTATCTCCGGATATTAGGGGATTGAAAATCGTGCTTTTTTTCGACAGAGAAGCTGAGATAAAGGCTCTATGGGTGTAGCTCTTCGATGGAGGGGGAATCGCATCTCCCTGGACCTCGCCCTTGCGCACGATGGCATCCATGAGCATATTAGTTTTTCAGGTTTCAAAAGTTTTTCTTGCTCCTTTCAATCCCCGTTTTCAGGGGACATGGATTGTTAGAAAACGGAAAGAACTGAGAGAATTGGAAGATTCGTTACTTTCAATCCCCGTTTTCAGGGGACATGGATTGTTAGTGGGATCCAAGTGCCCAAGCCCTGTGGCCCTTGGTTCCTTTCAATCCCCGTTTTCAGGGGACATGGATTGTTAGGCTTGAATTCAGCCGTCTTTTTCTCAGCTGGGCAAGGGACTTTCAATCCCCGTTTTCAGGGGACATGGATTGTTAGTGACTTTGA
>QNUZ01000031.1 GCA_004347865.1 Archaeoglobi archaeon
ACTTGCGAATTCAAAGAAGGAAAGGCCGAAAAGCCAACTTTTACCATAATTGCAACCTCGAAGTTCTGGTGTGATGTCTTGAGGGGCAAGGAGGACCCCGTCGCAAGCTTCATGATGGGCAAGTACAAGATCACGGGTAACATAATGGAATCCCAGAAGCTTGCGAAAATTGCGAAGCAATTTAGAGGCAAGTATACCCTCTAAGAAAGTTTTTTAATCTCTTTAATTTCTTTTTTTTTGTGCACTTCGACCAGGTTGTTTACAGAAAAAAGAAGCTTGTTCCTTACGGTGCGAACAATTTGGTTCTTTTTCTGTGCTTAGTTTTCTTTCTAGCCTCGTTTTTGTATCCCAGAACCATGGTTGACTGGTTTGCCCTTAACCCCCTGCAGGTTTTTCAGAGGCCTTGGCAGTTAATCACAAGCATATTCCTGCACGTTGAGTTCTGGCATTTCTTCATAAATTGTTTCGTTCTTCTATTCTTTGGGGCCGAATTGGAGCGTCTTCTGGGTGAAGGAGGGTATCTCAAAATCTTTCTTGCTTCAGGACTTGCGGGCAATCTGGGCTACATCGCATATGCATATTCCACAGAGAGCTTTATTCCAGCTTTGGGTGCTTCTGGAGCGATATTCGGGATAATGGGGTGCCTGGCAATGATCGCTCCGGGAATAAAGATAATAATATTTCCAATTCCGATTCCGATTAGCATAAGGCTCGCAATTCTCGTCTTCGCACTGTATGACTTCAGCATGCTCACGCTCACAACAACGCATATAATTGGTACAGGGGTTGCTTATATCGCCCACCTCACGGGGCTTGCCGTCGGTGTGCTCATCGGGGACAGGTTGAGATTCCGATATATCTATGCTTAAGCTCTGGAGAGAAAAGGAGAGATATAGGGGAAAGATTGAGGACTGCTTGACGGCGATAATTACCACTAGGGGCTGTTCTTGGAGAAAATGCTACATGTGCGGTTACTGGAGCGAGTCGAGGGATTTGGGCGAGGATGCTTTGAAGGAACAGATGGATAGGATCTTTGAAAAGCTAGGTGACGCCAGGATTCTAAAAATATTTACTTCTGGCAGCTTTTTAGACGAGAAAGAAATTTCTGCTGAGCTGAGAACGCATTTTCTGGATCGTTGCAGGGAGGCAGGAATTAAAAAGCTCATAATCGAGTCCAGACCCGAGTTTATTGAATCTGAAAGGCTTGGCGATTTCAGAGGTTTCGAGCTCGAGGTTGGAATCGGGCTTGAGACCGCCAACGACTTTATAAGGGAGAATTGCATAAACAAGGGTTTCAGCTTTTCAGATTTTGTGAGAGCGGCGGAAGTACTGAAACGGAGAGGTTTCAGAGTTAAGTGCTACCTATTGCTTAAGCCACCCTTTTTGTCGGAAAGAGAAGCAATTGAGGATTTGATTGAATCTGCTGGAAAAGTAAGGAGATACGCGGATGTGATCTCCTTGAATCTAATGAACATCCAGAAAGGTACCATAGTTGAGAAGCTGTGGGACAGGGGTCTCTACAGGCCACCATGGCTTTGGAGCGCGTTACTGGTATTGAAAAATATCTCAGGCGAGACAATATGCGACCCTGTTGCGGGAGGAAAGATCAGGGGACCTCATAACTGCGGAAAATGTGACAGAGAAATTGTGAGCGCCATCAGGCTGTTTTCACTTACTCAAGATAAAAGTCTGCTCGAAATTGACTGCGAGTGCAAAAAAGTTTGGCTGGAGGCCCTGAAACTTGAAGACTATTCCAGAGTGCCTTTATTCCGCTAGAACCTAAACTGTTGATGCAGAAGCCATGGAGGCCTGAAGATTGCAGAGAAAAGCATGCTGAAAATCATCGATAGCAGCATAACGCAGGCAACGCTTATTATCACCGCGAAGATCGCATGGGACCATCCAAGGTCGAGGATCTCTTTGAAAACCCAGAGATAGATAATCACAAAGATTAATGGCGCTATTAAGTCTATCAGTGGAATAAAGAATAGGATCAGTGTTATAAAAGCAGAGCAGATGAGAGCTATAAGATTTGCAAGTCCGCACTTCAGTAGGGGCCTCTTTTTGCCAATTGCCCTAAGTGAAAGCCATAGAAGGAATCCGGGGATCACTATTAGCAGTGTAAACAGCACTAAAAGAAGTGTGAGGGCAATTAAGCCCAGTCCGAGAATACTTAAGGAGTCAGAGAAGTACGGCCCCATCCTCAGCACCACTCACGAGTCTGAAATATCTTGCTAGGTAGCCCCTTAGCTCTGGTCTTGGTGGTCTCCATCTCTCTCTTCTATCTTTTAGCTCATCTTGGCTGAGCTTCACATCGAGCCTTCTTGCCGGGATGTCTATGGATATAACGTCCCCGTCTCTTA
>QNUZ01000032.1 GCA_004347865.1 Archaeoglobi archaeon
AGGCTTTGGCGAAAAAAGTTACTACAATGAGACCATTCTGAGAGCCGTTTCGGGCAGACATACCTCCAGCGGTGTGGTTGAGTGCTACTACCCAGCCGAAACGCTCGATCAGTTAATAGACGCGTTCTACAGCATAGGCAGGATATACAAGATTGCTGCGACAAACGTTTCCCTTGTAGACTCGGTTCCTGTGAATTTGAGCCTTTACCTTTATCCAGAAGTCCAGCCAGAACTTACAGTGAACGGAAACGCGGAGTGTTCCCTGAACTTGACATTTGTGAACGGGAGTACACTAATAAATGTCAACTGTTCCGAAATCTACATAGACGATGAGATTGAAATCGTTCTAAAGCTTGTTGCTTACCAGACCGGTGAAATGCTCATAAACCCCGGGGGGCATATCGACTTCGTAGATGTGAATGGAAACTTTAAGAGTATTCCCTTACCTAGCCTTTCTGTAAAAGTCACGAGTGCTAAGGGTGCAGAGGTGAAAATATCTTGAAAATAGCAAGTTCAGAAGCAGTTTCGGAAGTTGTCGGAGCATTGATGGTTCTAATGGTTATAGTCAGCGTAGCCGGAATTCTTTACACGATGTCCATGCCGGTGATATCTTCGGGCCAGGATAACATTAAATTCAGAAATGCATTTTTCGATCTCTTTGAGCTCAGGGAAAAAATAGAGAGGGTTAAATCTGGCTTGGAGCCAAAATCAGTCCAAAAAATTCAATTATACGATTATTCCGCCGAATTCAAAAATGAACCCGTCATCAAAATTGGCAACAAAAGCTATACAGTTGCATCTATAAGGGTTATTGGAAACGGCTGGACGCTTACGTATGAGAACGGGGCGATAATTGAAAGCGGAAGAAACGAAAGAATGCTCAGCGCACCGAATATAAATTACAACGATGGAAAGCTGTACTTGCCGATAACTATCCTTAAGGGCAATTTTTCCGCGGGAGGGAGGGGGGAACTGTCCATGTTCTTGTCTCTAAACAATTCTTACCTACTCACGGGGAATGGGAGTATAGTTTTTTACTCGAAAAATCTAAAAGCATGGAAGGATTTCTTTGATAGCCGCGGGATTAACTGCACTGTAAACGGAAACGGAATCGAGATACAGAACGTGGATTACTACGCGGTGGTTTATGAGGTGTCGCTGAATGGGTGAGAAAGCCGTTTCCGAGGTTTTCGGCTACATGCTAATCTTCGGGATCGTAATATTCGCCATCAGCATTGTTTATTCTCAGGTATACACCTCGACTCTCGAAACTTCCCAGAAGTTCAAAGTCGAGGGAATTCGGGAGAGTTTCAAAAAGATATACAACGTGTTCGCTCTATCCGTCTATGGCGGCGCAAGCATGCAGCAAATACAGATAGAACTTCAGGGAGGAACCCTCGCCGTTGAAAACAAAACCCACATCGCTATCAAGATTGGAGACGAATCCTTCGACCTCTACCCGAGATCCCTGAGCTATCGGCTTGGGGATTACATGATATCATTTGAGAGCGGGGCGCTCTGGGAAAGCTACTACGGCTATAGTAAAACGGTGCAAACTCCTGCTATCTACATCAAAACTGTTCAGGTACCGCAGGCAAGCGGGACCGAGAGGGTTCTCGTGATCGTAATTGACGAACTGGAAAACGACGTGTCAGTATCGGGGGAGGGTCTGCTCGTGATCTTGTTCAATTCCTCCCTTGGTATGTCTAGAATTTATTCCGGAGGCAAAGAGGTTGTGTTTACAATAACCTCCCCCTATGCGGCACTGTGGGAGGAATACCTGAGCAATTTCGGAAGCGTAAGCCGGGATAACGATACTGTAACAATGGAGACAAGGGCCGGTACAGTGGTCTTTACAGTTTATAAGACCAACGTCGAAACAAATATGATTTAGCTTGAAGTATCCATCAGACTGACCTCCTCCGGCGGTATGCAGCCACGCTGAAATCCGGATTTGCCGCTATCCTCAGACCTTCTTCGGCGAGCCGCCGTATGGAGGTTGCCCAGGCCTCAGTTGCTGAATGGACGATCAGTTAAGACGGTCTGCCACGTAAAAAAGTTTATAAATAATGGAGGAAATTATTTTTGGATGCCATCACTGGCTGAGTTGGTCAACTTCACCCTGGCTTTTGTGAACACCAATCTCGAGTTTCTGAGCATTCTCCTCAATCTGACGGTTCTCGCTTCAAAGAACGCGACCCTTATCAATTCTGGCCAGAACCTGAACTTCTCGAACGTCTGGGGGATCATCTACGGAATTCTTTTAACTGGATCATACAG
>QNUZ01000033.1 GCA_004347865.1 Archaeoglobi archaeon
ACCTCCTACCCCGCCCTGAAGGGCAAGGCTTTCGGTTGTAAAAGTGAGCTGCTCCACTACTGAAGTCGGGAGCTTCCGGAGTTAAGGGATGCTTCACACCCTTCCTCTCATCTGCCGGTTCAAAAGCCAAGCTCCCCCATCCCATGCCTCTCGTTAAGGCATGGGCTATATTCATCTTGCAGACCTGGACTACCTTCTGCAAGGGAACATCCCCAAGACTTCTTCAACACGGAACTATCTAAACCTTGCCCATTCATCCCAAAGCTAAAGCTCTGGGCTTTCTGGGCACCCATTTTTATAAGTGAGAAAGACTACAGGCTGATCCTCTCAGCAAAGATAAAATAGCGGAAATGATTCCTCGGAATATGAACTTGAGAGATACGCTAAATCTTGTCAATCCCGAAATCTTGGATGAGGACATAAAGCACGATAGAGTCATTGAAGCTTTAAGGCAGAAGGGTCTGATGGATAAACCCGTGATCTTGACTGTGGAAGGAAAAAGGGTTGCCAAAAACTTCGTCAGCTCGAGAGAACTTCTTGCGCGCTATTTGAATGCGGATCCAAAGAGATTGGCTGTTGAACTTGCGAAGTTTTATGGAAGGGAGGAGAAGATAGTTATTAAGGAATTTTCTGAGCTCGGATTGAAGAAAAAGAGGGTGAACTTGTTTGATCTGCCCATAATAAAGTATTTTCCGAAAGATAGATCCAGATACGTTACGGGAGGAGTCGTAATAGCAAAAAAGGATCATTTCAACGCAAGCATTCACAGAATGATGCTCTTAGATGAGAAGAGCTTTGCAGTTCGCCTTGTTGCTCCGAGGCACACGTATCTGATGTGGAGAGAGGCGGTGGAGAATGGCGAGGAACTCAAGGTTGCGGTCTGCATAGGTGTACATCCCCTTTTTCTGTTAGCCTCTGCTACGAGGGTCGGAGTCGGCGAGGAGTTTGGTTACGCATCCAAGCTAATGGGCACCCTAACGCTTTACAGGAAAGGAGAAATGCTCGTTCCAGATTCTGAAATTGTGCTCTTTGGCAGAATAACGGCAGAAACTGCAGATGAGGGACCATTTGTTGATATAACGGGGACCTACGATGAGATAAGAAAGGAGCCGGTTCTAGAAATCGACGAGTTCTACGCAAAGGATGATTTCATATACTATTCCATAACCCCCGGAGGTATGGAGCACCGCATTCTGATGGGAGTTCCGTATGAACCCATCATTTACCGTTTTGTTTCAAACGTTTGCAAGGTTAAAAATGTTGCCACCACCCCAGGAAGCAGAAACTACTTCCATGCGGTTGTGCAGATAGAGAAGAAGACAGAGGGGGACGCAAAGAATGCAATTCTTGCAGCTCTCTCCGCGAATCCTAGCCTTAAGGGTGTAATCATCGTGGATGATGACATAGACATTTTCAGCTATGAAGACGTGGACTATGCAATTGCAACAAGATTCCAGGCGGATAGCGACTTTGTTATTGTGAAAGGTGCGAGAGGGAGCAGTCTTGACCCTTCGGCAGAAGAAACAACGGCCAAGTGGGGTATAGATGCAACAAAACCTCTGAAAAGGGCTAAAGAGTTCGAGAGAGTAATATGATAATTCTAAGCATCGTTGGAAAGTCGAATACGGGAAAGACGACACTTATCGAAAAGCTGGTTCCGGTGCTTGTAGGCAATGGGCTCAGAGTGGCAGTTGTGAAGCACGCCCAGAGCGGGTTTGAACTTGATATTGAGGGAAAAGATTCTGACAGAATTTTTAAGGCAGGAGCAGACGTAGCTATAGTCTCCGAAAGCAAGATCGCCTTAATTCAGAGAGGCGGAGATTTGAATAAGGTCATTGGCTTTTTGTCCGATTATGATTTGATCCTCACAGAGGGTTTCTCAAAAGAAAAGTATCCGAAGATAGCCCTTGACGATGGAGGATACGAAAACGTGGTTTTTAGGTACAAAGGAAATTTTCAGGATCTTTTGGAATTCATAGTTAAGATGATAGAAAAGAAAAAGCACCATTAGTCATCGAGCGAGAAGATTGCTAACGTGTCCCCTAAGGAGGTAGAAAGTCATAAAAAAGCTGAATGAGGCACTCAAAGCAAAAATTGCTGAAATAATGGTGGGAAAGTGGACCATGGAGTTTTAATCGATACAGAAGATTATGGAAGATATGAACAGAGTCTTTCCGTTCTGGTCTAGCGTTAACTTTCATCCCTTCCCTCCTCCTTTCATGGGAGGGCCTTCGGGGTGAACGGAAGCTCCTGCATCCATCTGGTACCTGCGGAGCAG
>QNUZ01000034.1 GCA_004347865.1 Archaeoglobi archaeon
ACAAAATGATAACCACAGTATTTAGCATGTCTAGTGCTTCTAGGTCTCATCCGCTCTAGAGATTCGCCCTCCAAGGCACTCTCCCAGAATATATTAAAGGATACATATCTTATAAATATTTTTCTCTCCCCACCCCCGCCCTAAAGGGCGAGGCTTTCGGTAGTAAAAGCTTTTTTACCTTACTCTGAAAGCCTCGCCCTTCAGAATGGAGGAGGTTAGAAAATACCCGTAGGAGATCTTTAAAGCTCCCCAACATACTGCAAATCAACAACGTATCTGTTGACGTACGGCGCAAAGCTTCCGCACCTTCGCATGAAAACTGCTTTTGCAATTATCCCGTTTTTAAGAAAAATCCCCTCAACCTTTCTAGCGAGCAGCTCCTCAAAGTTCTCGCTTTCAAAGGTGTAATAGTGCACAAAGCCCCCCTTTCTCACCTTCCCCCTCAGCAGATGAACGAAATTTTCCGCAGAGTAAGGTGCGGGCATCAGAATCCTGTCAAATTCTCCCTCAAGCCTGGGAACGATCTCGTTAACGTCTCCTTCGTATATCCTCACGTTTTCTGCCTTGTTCAATTTTACATTCTTTCTGAAATACTCAACAGCCGCGCTGTTTAGCTCGATCCCAATTACCTCGCTCGGCTTTGCGAGTTTGGCGATAACTATTGCATAAGGTCCAACGCCTGCAAACATCACAAGAACCCTTTCCCCCTCTTTCACAAGGCCAGCAATCCTGGCCCTCTCTGTCGCAAGCTTTGAGGAGTAATAAACTCTGGTTGGATCGACTATAAACCTGCATCCATGCTCCCTCGCAATTGTTTCCGTTTTTCCCCCGTATACTATCTCGTACCTTGCAACCCTGTAAATCCCATTTACTTCCCCAACCTTCCTCAGAATCGTCTTCAAATGTCTGTGCCTCTGCAAAATCGCCTGAACGATGATTTCCTTCTTTGAAACCAGCTCTTCAGGTATTTCAACAATTGCAATGTCCCCTATTATCTCAAAGCTCCTTCGCAGCATTTTCAGCTCTTCTTCACTCATCTTTTCCCTGAGATCCTCCTTCAGTGACACCGAAGGAATTTATTCCTCAGGAATCTAAATCTTTACCATGCTCAAAGGAGTCTACTTCATCACCGATTCGAGATTCGGAAAACATGAAGAGCTTGCAAAAATGGCTCTTGAGCTCGGAGTGAAGTTGGTACAGCTAAGAGAGAAAAAGATGAAAGATAGAGAACTTATTTCGGTTGCAAGAAGGATAAGGGAGATTTCGGAAAGCTATGATGCTCTGTTCATCGTGAACGACCGCGTGGACATCGCAATTGCCAGCGATGCCGACGGTGTGCATCTGGGCCAGGAGGATTTGCCGCTCGAGATCGCGAGGGAGATTTTTGATGGGATAATAGGTATCTCAGTTCACAGCGCTGAAGAGGCCAAAAGGGCAAAAAATGTGGACTATCTCGGAGCAGGGCCCGTTTTCAGAACGACGACGAAGGAAGATGCCAAAGAGCCGATAGGCACTGAAGGTCTCAAAAAAATAGTTTCTGCCACAGAGCTGCCTGTTTTTGCGATCGGCGGAATAAACCTTGAAAACGCTGAGAGCGTGCTAAGATGCGGCGTTTGCGGGGTTGCCGTCGTTTCCGCCCTTGTTGGGGATAAGGCAAAGGATTTTATCGAGCTCGTGAACAGATACTTGGGGATATGAAACAGCTCTCGGATCTAAAGGGATACCAGATATTCAATCACTCCGCAGTCAAAACCTGCCTTTGGCTGAAGAAGTCGCTCAAGGACGAGGGGGTATGCTACAAGCAGAAATTCTACGGTATCGAATCCCATCGCTGTCTTCAGATGACGCCGGCCCTGATGTGCAATCAGTTCTGCGTTCATTGCTGGCGACCCCTAGAGCTGCTGAAGGAATTCCGTGGATGGGACGATCCAGAAAGGATAGTGGAGGAGAGCATAAAGGCTCAGAAAAGGCTTCTGAGCGGCTTTTACGGAACAGAGGGCGTGAACAGGAAAAAACTGGCTGAAGCGGAAAAACCGAATCAGGTGGCGATAAGCCTTTTAGGAGAGCCAACACTCTACCCGCACCTTCCCGAGCTCGTGGAATGCTATAAAAGTAGGGGTTTTACAACCTTTCTCGTCACAAACGGAACAAAACCAGAGATGGTAGAAATTGTTGAGCCGACGCAGCTTTACATAAGCCTCGTTGCCTACGACGAGGGAAGCCACCTTGCGCTGAACAGACCGCAAAAAAGCTACTGGAACA
>QNUZ01000035.1 GCA_004347865.1 Archaeoglobi archaeon
CGAGGATAGTGAAGGGGAAGAGGAGGAGCTTCGAATACGAGGCGAGGGACATAGGCTTCTTCTTCAATCCCCGCAGCGTCGCCGTTGTTGGTGCCTCCAGGACTCCGGGGAAGCCTGGAAACATTATAGTCCAAAACTTGAAGAGTCTAGGGTTCAACGGTAAAGTTTTTCCTGTAAACGTTGCTGCAGATGAGATATATGGGTATAAATGCTATCCAAGCGTTAGACATATTCCAGAAGACATTGACGTTGCCATAATAGCCGTTCCTTCAAAGAATGCCCTTCAAGTCGTCGAAGAGTGTGCTGAGAAGGGAGTTAAAGGCATAATAGTCATAAGTGGTGGTTTTGCAGAAGGCTGGGAGAGGGGAAAAGAACTCGAGGAGGAAATAGTAAAAGTTGCAAGAAGTAAGGGGATAAGCATTATAGGGCCAAATACGATGGGTGTTCTCGATCCAGCAACGAGATTCACCTCGTTTTTCTCTATGTTCATTTCGGCATTGGATATAAAAAGTGGAGGAGTGAGCGTTGTTTCTCAGAGCGGTGCAGTGGCGAATTTTATGCTTCTTTCGCTACATCATGTTGGAATTAACAAGTTAATTGCGATAGGCAATAAGTGCGACATAAACGAGATCGATTCCCTCGAATTCTTACTAAAAGATGACAAAACAAAAGTTATAGGAATGTACCTCGAAGGATTTGTAAACGGTAGAAAACTGTTTGAGGCTCTAAAAAGGGCCCAAAAACCAGTGGTAATTCTGAAATCTGGACGGACAGAGGCTGGAAAAAGGAGTGCCCTCAGCCATACAGCGTCAATATCTAAAGGGGACGAGTTATTTGAAGGAGTTTGCAAGCAAGCAAGAGCTTTGAAATTAAAAGATTATGAAGAATTTGTGGACACCGTAAAAGCCTTGGCTTTACTACCGATACCTAAAGGAAACAGAGTAGGAGTTATCCAGCCATCCGGGGCGGAATGCGTTATGTCCGCAGACGCCGTTGAGGAGGAGGGAATGAGAATTGCTACTTTCTCCGACAGAACGAAAAGCAAGCTACAGGAATTGGCTCCGGAATGGCACACTGTCCAGAATCCAGTCGACCTCTACCCGATAATCGAGAGATCCGGTGACATGGTCCTTTTTGACGTCATAAGACTGCTCTGTGAGGATGAAAACGTTGACGCGATAGTTTCAGGAATATTCATTCCGAGCCTCCTTGGCCTAGATCTCGAAATGCTCTCAGAGTTCAAAAAATATTCAAAACCGATAATATTCACCATGAAAGAGGACGTTGATCCGCTCAGGGGAGTGAAAATGCAAATAGAGACTAAATTCCCCGTTTATCCGACTCCCGAAAGAGCCGTGAGGGTTCTAAGAAATATGTACTATTTCCACAAAAAGTTTAATAAGTGATTAACAAATTAGATTATGGAGTGGTATTGGATAGGTATAGCCCTGATTTTGCTCATTTTCTTCGCATCTGCAATAAGAATAGTAAAGGAATACGAGAGAGGGGTAATATTCAGGCTTGGCAGACTTATAGGAGCTAAGGGACCGGGTTTATTCTTTATAATTCCGTTCTTAGATAACATGGTAAAAGTTGATCTAAGAACTGTTACTTATGACGTGCCAGCCCAAGAAGTTGTTACAAAGGACAATGTTACTGTGAGGGTTAATGCAGTCGTTTACTACAGAGTGATCGATCCTGCAAAGGCTGTCACAGAGGTTTTTAACTATACGTATGCAACAGCCCAAATAGCACAAACAACCCTAAGGAGCATAATAGGCCAGGCAGAACTTGACGAACTCCTTTCAGAGAGGGAGAAGCTAAACATAAGGCTTCAGCAGATAATCGACGAGGCGACGAATCCCTGGGGAATAAAAGTTACAGCAGTCGAAATAAAGGATGTTGAACTTCCCGAGGAGATGCGCAGGGTTATGGCTATGCAAGCAGAAGCTGAAAGGGAAAGAAGGTCGAAGATAATAAGGGCCGAAGGAGAATATCAAGCAGCAATGAGGCTAAAGGAGGCCTCAGATGTTCTTGCACAGAGTGAGGGGGCATTGTTCCTTAGGTATTTGCAGACGCTCAACGAGGTTGCAGCGGAGAAGAATACAACGATCATACTTCCTGTGCCTGTCGAATTGCTGAAGATGTACAAGTATAAATAGCTCCCATTCAAAAATTTTTTATGGATGTCGTCATCTGCCCGTCATCCCCGCTACTAGGCAAGAGGATTGCAGAACTACTTGAAGCAAAAATAGCAGCGGTTCAATACAAGAAATTCCCGGACGGAGAATTATATGTACGGGTCGAGAGCGAGGAGGATTCCCATATTGTCGTTGGAAGTCTTTGCTCGAATGATGACATTATCGTACTTAACCTGCTTTTCGATGCGATTAAGGGAGAGATAACAGCACTAATACCCTATATGGGATATGCAAGACAAGATAGAGAGTTTCTAAAAGGGGAAGCAGTAAGCATAAGGGCGATTGCTAAGATGATCGAGGAAAGAGCGGAAAAAATTGTTACCGTGAATATACACAGCAATAAAGCAAAGGAGAACTTCAAAAAGCTCATAGACGTGGATGCAATGCCTAAAATTGGAGAGCACTTCAGAGGAAGGGATATAGTGATGATATCGCCTGACAAAGGTTCCGCAGAGCGTGTTAAGATTGCCGCAAATGTTGCAAATTGCGAATGGGACTGGCTTGAAAAGAAGAGAATAGACGCTCACACTGTAGAAATAGCTCCTAAAAACCTCAATGTTGAAGGAAGGAACGTTTTGATCGTTGACGACATAATCTCCACGGGTGGAACAGTAGTCGAAGCTACAAAAAAGCTCTACGAGCTGGGAGCAAAGAGAGTCGAAGCTGCGTGCGTTCATGCGGTTCTGGCAGACTTCGCATCAATAAAGTTGTTCTCAAACGGTATTGCAGATATTACAGCTACCGATACAATAGAGAGAATTTTCTCAAAGATCAGCGTTGCCGGAATTTTGGCTGAAACCCTATAGAGGTTCCAAAGTCCTCTTGGTTAGAAAATTTTTTATCTTTTTTATGCAACATTCTTTGTGCGAGTTTACGTTCTCGACTCAAACGCGATTTTTCAGAGAAAGGCCATATATGAAAACATGGTGACCGTACCTGAAGTAGTGTCGGAGATTTTGGACGAGAATTCATCCATTTATTTCACTATAAAAGGGCTAAGGGTGGAGAGAGCGAGCGATAAGAGTACCACTATAGTTAAAGAAGTCTCAAGCAAAACTGGGGATATATACAGACTCTCGGAGACCGATCTGAAGGTGCTTGCAAAGGCCCTGGACGAGAAGGAAAAAGGAAACGAAGTTGTGCTTGTTACTGACGATTACTCCATACAGAACGTAGCAATGGCTCTGGGCATAAAATTTGAAACTGTAGTACATCAAGGGATATCGAAAGGTTTTAAGTGGGTGAGAGTGTGTAAGGGTTGTGGCAGAAAAATTGATAGCGAGATCTGCCCAATATGTGGTAGTGAAGCCGTGATAAGGAAGGTGAAAAAATGAAGATCGAGAGTTTGATTGAAAAGGCAAGAAAGTTGAAGGAGAAGGGAATGGCTACAGAAGAAATAGCCGACGAGTTGAACGTTTCATTGGACACAGCAGTGTGGCTCCTAACAAGGGCGACCCAGACTCCACCCTCAGACATTTACATCGAATGGACAAATCTCGTAAAGCCTTGGCGTTTGAGGATGATTGCAGTAGCACTAGCAGACATGATCCTCGAGAACTTTGAGGAAGTTGAGGTTGTTGTTGGGATAGCCACGAGTGGTATTCCTCTTTCAACAATGGTGGCCGAAGAGCTTTCCGCTGAACTGGCCATTTATTATCCCGCGAAGGTGAGTGGACAAGAGGTCAAAGAGGGTATTCTCAGCGAGAATTTCGCGAAAGTCTCCGGAAAGAAGTGTGTGATCGTTGACGACATCATCTCGACTGGGAGAACGGTTAGGGGGGCAATAGAAGTCATAGAGAAGAGCGGCGGGAAGGTCTTGGGTGTGGCCGTAGTTGCGGATAAAGGAGGCAGAATCGAGACCGTACCGGTAAAAAGTCTCTTGAAGATCTCGAGGATCTGATGAAGGTAACGGTGGTTGTTCCAACGCTAAACGAGGAGAAAGGGATCGGAAAAGTAGTTTCCGATTTCAAAAAGCTTGGATTCGATGTTCTAGTTGTAGATGGCGGGAGCAAAGATCGAACCAAGGAGATAGCAGAAAAGAATGGTGCAAAAGTGGTTCTACAAACCGGAAAGGGGAAGGGAAATGCTATTTCCGACGCTTTCAAAATTCTTGACAGCGACGTAATTGTCTTAGTGGATGGGGATGGGAGCTATCCGGCAGAAGAGGTTAAAAGGTTGCTCGAACCAATAGAAAATGGTATTGCTGACCACGTAATCGGCAACAGGTTCCACAGCTACGAGAAGGGGGCTTTTACCAGACTGAATCTTTTTGGAAATAAAATTCTGAATGTTTTTTTCCGATTTGCCTATGGTGTTAACCTTCATGACGTTCTTTCTGGATACAGAGCACTGAGGAAAGAAGTTTACAAAAGTATCGAGATAAAAAAATCGGGCTTTGAAGTGGAAGTAGAGCTTACCGTCGAAACTCTGGCAAAAGGCTTCAAAGTTGCAGAAGTCCCTATTAGCTACCGTAAAAGGGAAGGAAAAACTAAACTGAAGCCAATAAGGGACGGATTCAGAATCGGAAAAGCCATATATGAAATGCTTAAAAGGTACAGCCCGGCGAGATATATCTATTTTTTGGGAGCTCTTTTCATATTTCTGGGTCTTATTACTGGGTCATACGTTGTCTATGCTTGGTTAAATGGTGTAACGCATGTACTACTAGCAATTCTCACGACTATGTTCGTTCTGATGGGTGTTCAGTTCCTAGTATTCGGAGTTATAACCCACCTGCTATTCCGCACAGCAGTCGAATTAAAAGGAGAAATCAATAGATTGATGAAAAAGTTCTAGAATCCCGCGAGTTTGGCTGCTATCTGCGCTATCAATTCCTTTCCAGGATCCAAAAACGAATACATATTCAGGAATCCGTGTATAGTCCCGTTGTATCTCACAACCGTTGCTGAACTGCCTTGTTTTCTCATTAAAGCTCCGTAGAGTTCTCCTTCATCTCTCAATGGGTCATATTCCGCAGTCGCAATGAGTGCTGGTGGAAGATTGCCAAGATCTGCGAATATGGGCGAGGCATGCGGATTGAGCGCATCTTCTTTGCCCCTGAGATACTGTTCTGTGAACCAATACATTATTTCCTCAAAAAGTATTCCAAAGTTTGAGTATTCGAGCCAAGATCGTGTTATCCCAGCGAGATTCACAACAGGGTAAACCAAAATCTGGCCCTTGATGAAGTCTTCCCCATTGTCTCTTGCGATTATGCTTACCACTGTTGCTAGATTGCCCCCAGCACTATCACCTGCTACAAATATCTTCCCTGTATCCACTTCTATCTCATCACCATGATCCGCAACCCACTTCGCCGCATCATAGGCATCCACGACTGCAGCTGGAAACTTGTGTTCAGGTGCCAGCCTATAATCGACAGAGACCACAGTGGCATTTGAAAGCCTTGCAATTCTCCTGCATATAGAATCGTGGGTATCTAGGTTGCAGATTACGAAGCCTCCGCCGTGATAGAAGACAAGAACCGGACTTTTGGGTTTTTGCTGATATATTCTGATCTTTATGTCTCCATTCTTGCCCTTTATGATTCTGTCCTCCACTTTCGCAACCTCTTCCGTTAGGGCATTGGAAACTTGCTCAAAAATCGGGTTGATTATCTCTCGGTATTCCTGTGCAGAAATAGTTCTATCGAATTTGGGAAGCTGTCGATAGATCCCGATAATTTCCCTTAAAGCAGGATCCACTGGCATGGATTAAATCGGAATCTAGAGATATAAATCTTATTAAATCAAATTTTTCCATCCCTTCTTTCTTTTCTGTATCCAAAGGCGGATTCTAAGAATCCTCTGAACGGCGGAGAAGGAAAAAGGGGCCTTGATTTGAATTCAGGATGGAACTGAGTTGCGAAGAAGAACCGATGGGTAGGCAATTCAAGTATCTCCATTCTACGCTTGCTATCACTCCAACCACTGAAAACCAGTCCTTTGCTTTCTAGTTTTGGTATGTATTCCGGATTCACCTCGTAGCGATGTCTGTGCCTCTCAAAAACCTTTTCTTTGCCATAAAGCTTGTGCGCTATGGTTCCCGGCTTTATTGTGACTTCGATTTCTCCCAGTCTCATGGTACCACCAAGTTCTTTTATTTGCTTCTGTTCAGGTAGCAGGTCTATGACGCATTCTCCAGACTCAGAAAGTTCCGAACTACTTGCATTCCTGATCCCGCAAACGTTTCTCGAGAATTCGACTACTGCAAGCTGAAATCCAAAGCATATGCCGAGAAATGGAATATTCTTCTCCCTCGCATACCTTATTGCCATAATTTTCCCTTCTGCACCTCGTTTTCCAAAACCGCCAGGGATAAGTATGCCGTCGTAGTTGAGTTCCACCTCATTACTATTTTCAAGTTTTTCGCTGTCGATCCACGCGAAATTAACCTTACAGCCCAAATGCACTCCTGCGTGCTTCAGAGCCTCCCTTATGCTGAGATAGGCATCTTTAACATCAACGTACTTCCCAACGATTGCGATGTCGACTTCTTCTTTAAGTTCTCTCATTTTTTTAACAAATTCTTCCCATTCTGTTTTTCTTTCCCTTTTTTCTAGCCTAAGTTTTTTCAGAATGACCTCATCCAGCTTTTCCTCCCTGAACTTCAGAGGGACTTCGTAAATATCGCAGTCCTCGTTGCTTATCACCGCCTCCTTCTCAACATCGCAGAAGAGGGCGATTTTTTTCTTTGTTGAATCCTTCAGCTTTTCTTTGCACCTTCCAACGATTATATCCGGATAAAGTCCAAGTTCCCTTAATTCCTTAACGCTGTGCTGAGTTGGCTTTGTTTTCTGCTCACCTCCAGCGTCAAGCGGGACCAGCGTGACATGCACGAGCAGAAAGTTTCCATCCTTCTCCTCGATCCTCATCTGCCTAATTGCCTCAAGGAAAGGCATGCTCTCTATGTCCCCCACCGTACCCCCGACTTCGATCAGGCATATTTCTGCGTCTTTCTTTTTTGCAACTTCCCTTATCCAAGATTTGATCTCATCCGTTACGTGCGGAATTATTTGCACAGTCTGGCCTAGATATTCTCCCCTCCTTTCCTTCTCTATCACACGTCTGTAAATCTTTCCCGTGGTTATGTTGTGCTCCCCAGTAAGCTCTAGACCCATGAATCGCTCGTAATGGCCAAGATCGAGGTCAACCTCCGTGCCGTCCTTTAGGACGTAAACTTCCCCGTGCTGGAATGGATTCATAGTGCCGGCATCGATGTTTATGTACGGATCTATCTTTATCGGCACAACCCGATAGCCCAGGTCAACCAGGAGCCTGCCTATGGATGCTGCAGTGATCCCTTTGCCGAGGCCGCTCATTACTCCGCCCGTCACGACGATGAATTTCATAACTACACCAGAAAATTTGGTATTCCATCTTCTATCGGATAAAAAACGTTGCATTTCTTGCAGATGAGCTTTCCAGTTATTATTTCCTGCTCGTTTTCTTCCAGCACTTCGAGCTCTAGATCCGACTTGCATTTAGGACATGCAAGAATATCGAGCAAAGACCTTCTCATGCCAGAGCTATAATGCGGCTAGAATTTAACCATTTCTAACTTTTGAACTATGAAACAAAATTTAATTTTGATACTTTGCCTCTGCCAGCAGTTCTAAAGTTGGACTTTAAATAGACAAAGTAGTTCTCTGGATGGAGAGGCTCTACACGCTCAAAGAAGCCAAAAAACTACTGGGAGCAACGACGAGACCCATTCAGCGCCGGAATAAAGAGGGAAAGAGGGAGGCCGTCAGGGCGGTTGGTGACAGGGGATGAGGCTGGTGGGGCCCCAATGAACTCGGGGGCTCGAGGCTGTTGAATCCCCCAGAGCTGCGCAGTCAAAGTCGGATTGAAGTTTATTAATGACTACGTAGCTCAAAACACGAATAGCGTGATCAAAGATGCAAGGATTATGAAAGCAATTTTTCCACTTTGTTTGAGAGCGCATAGCCATCACCGGTTTGATTTTTCCGCAAGCCTACGCCTCAGCCATTTTTGCAACCAAGGATTCTCTATCCCATCCAAGGACTCCATGATCTCCTTCCCTAAGTCTACTCCCTCCTTCTCTGAGATTTGCATGAGTGCGAGACATCGGTAGTATGGGTCTGGAATTTCCTTAGCCATTTCAAGGCTCTGAGGAAAAGAGAGCTTTTCAGAGATCCTTTTCATACTCGCAGAAGCAATTTTCCTGTCTGAAATCTTTACAAGATATTCAAATTTACCTGTTCTTTCGAAAAGATAGGCATAAGCCAAATCTCTCCTGTAAGCGTTATTTATAAGCTCAACTATGTCCAGACCGCTGACTTCAACTATTCTCAGGAAGTCCTCATCATTTCTCGCGATTCTCAACGCTTTTTTAACGAATTCCTGATCTTTTGAGACAAAATATAGGTTAAGAAAAGCCATTACCTTGGCTTCGCAATCTTGAATGCTCTCGGCCAGCTTTTCGGCTAAATCCAAATCCCTTTCAGCGATCCGCTTTATCTCTTCGGCAAGCAGGTTTTCCTTAAGCCTTTTCTCCATAACCCTATTTCACTAAGAACAATAAAACAATATCTCAAAATCCCAAGGAACAAGAAATTTAAATTCCGAGCTATATTTTCGCTATGCACGTGCCATGGAGACTGGTCGCTTCATGGCACTGCGATGCGTGTGGCGCTTGTTGCAGGGAGTATCGTGTAAGGCTTAGAGCATACGAATACCTGAAGCTTAAAGGGACTGCGCTGGTCGAAGAGAGGGCCAACAGGTTCTACTTAAAAAAGATAGGAAAACTTTGTCCTTTCCAAAAAGGATATCTTTGCTCTCTGAGAGACTCGAAACCCGTCGCATGCAAACTCTATCCTTTTTCAATACTCAAAAAAGGAGACGAGAGGGCTTTATTCGAATACGAGGGTGAGGAATTCTTTGTCTACGTTGACGACTTTTGCAAAAACGTTAAACTCAAAAAAGATCTTAAGCCATCAGCGGAAATCTTGAAAAAAATTGAGGAGGCAATAGAAATAGTTCTCGGAAAAAGAGTTAAATTGAACCTTTTGACCGCTAAATTAGTCTCAGAAACTCCAGAGCCTCGATTACTCCATCGCCGTCGTTTGATGGTGTGACAAGATCTGCAAGCTCCTTGAGTCTAATATCCGCATTTGCAACAGCAATTCTAAATCCAGCAACCCTAAACATATCTATATCATTTTCTGAGTCTCCAACAACGGCGAATCCCTTTACTGGGATTCCTAAGCAGTCTGATATGAACTCCAAAGCTTTTCCCTTGCTCACATTTCTGTCAGAGATGTGGTATGCGAATCCTGAGTCCAGTAACCTAACATCAAAATCCTTCAAAATTTCTCGGGCCATTTGAAGGTCGAAGTTTCTACGCATACAGACCTCTGACTTTCGGTATTCAAAATCCAGAAGCTCGACACTAAAGTGCTTCTTTAGCTCCTCAAGCGCTTTTATGCACTTCTCCTTGTTACCCAGAACTATGTCTTCGCCGTCGTATGAAAATCTGACTACGCCTCCATTTTCGCAGATCACAACATCGGAAACGCCTATAACCTTCGCCACCGCTCTAGCAAAGCATGGAGCGTTACCAGTAGCAAGTACCACTGGAATCTTCAGTTTTCTCAATGCTTCAACAGCCCTCAGGTTTAGCGCTCTCCTACGATCAGTTATTGTGCCATCTAAATCGATTGCTATGGCCTTTGGCTCAAACATTCAGATCTCTTTCGTCTTCACAAGGCTACCGCTTCTCTCGGCAAGCCACTTGGCGACATCGTCCCATAGGGCCATTCCCCTTCGAGAGACAACAAGCCCCACATGCCCCACGTCTGCCTGAAATACTGCCTTATCCTTGCTCCCTATCACGTCAAGGAATTTCAGCGTACATTCTGGCGGGGCCAAATGGTCTCTTAGGCCAACAACCGCTGCAGCTGGCATGGTAATTCTCTTCGGATTTACTCTCTTTCCTTTTATGTAAAGCTTTCCCTCTGCAAGTGCGTTGTTCTGGTAAAGTTCCTGGTTGTATCTCACGTAAGCCCCTGGGGCAACATTGACCCCGTCATGGATCCAGCGTTCCATCTTGAAGAAGTCATCTAAGAATTCCTCGCTCTCCGCATTCATGAACAGATTTATGTATTTGCCAAAGTAATTGCCCCAAGGCTCGAGAATCTTGAACCTCTCTGTCAGGAACCACGAAGGAACATAGCCGAATGGAGCAACGATCTCTTCAGGATTGAAGAACCTCTTGTCTGCCAGAGTAACAAGACCACCGATCTTCTTGTCGAAATAAAGCGTTGAGGCCAAGAATATGATGTTCTTAACATTCTCCGGATAAAGAGCTGTGTACATCGCACTCATTCCTCCGCCCATGCAATAGCCAAGGATAGAAACTTTTCTAGAGCCAGAATCTCTTTTCACATCTTCCACAAAATCGGCAAGGAATATGTCGATATAGCTGTCCAATGAGAACTGATCCGCAATTGTTGCGTCACCCCACTTAATCATGTAGACATTGAATCCCGCCTGCAACAGCTTTCGCACTACACTCCTTTGAGGAGTCAGATCGAGAATATAGGGCTTGTTTATCAGCGCATAAACTATCAGAAGGGGAGTTTCATACTGCTTTTCCGTCATCGGCTCGTATCGATAGAGCTTCACGCCGTCGTCCGAGGAAATCTCAACCCTCGGGGTTGCGCCTATCTTGACATCAGGAATGAAATAGGGTTTGTCTTCTGTGATCGGCAGAAAGTTTGGATTCTTTATGAACCACTCGGTGAGCTTTAAAGCCCTTCTGTAATTCCTCAAGGCTTCATTGAGCATCTGAACCACCTCCCTTCGACTTCTCCATCTTTTCAATTTTTTCTTTGAGCGCTCTGACCTCCTCCAGTATCTTCCTCGACTCCTTCTTTATGTCTCCCTTCAGATCCACGTATGCCTCCGAAAGGGCTATAACATCCTTTCTCGAAACCATTCCGAAGACGTGCAGCATTGCGCTCGTGAAGTTCTGCAAGTTAAGCAGGGAGCGCATGTAAGCGCTGTTGACGGAATTGATCAGAGCAGAAACAACGGCATTGTTCATATACTTTGCATATATCTCCTCAAACCTCTCCATAGCGTTTCCCACGGCTTTAAAGACTTCCTCACTATCCCTCTTGGCCAAAGCTGCAGAGAGTTCGAACAAAAAGCCCCAGCAAGCTCTGTTTAGCTCAAAAATCATTTCTCCGCTATTTTTGTAAAATTCTTCGAATTCCTGCTCTGTGATCTCTTTTAGATAAGTTCTGGGATCTATTAAAGTTAACAGGAACTCGTTGAAGGCCTTTGCAGTCTTAAAAAGTTCCTCAAAATATTTTCCATCTATCATGTTATGTTGTGCGCATGCAGACATTTAAACCTTTTCCCCGTCCGGACGACCTCTTAATCTAACCATTTAGCCAAAGCAATGCGCGAAAGCTGTTAATAGATTCTTCGGACAAAAAGGGGATGAGAAAGAGTTAAGAAAAGCTAAAAACCTTGTTCGAAAAATCTCCTAAGTTCAGTAGCCTATATCCCTCAACCACTTTTTCAGGGTACTCGCTGAATTTCTTAGCTTCTCAAGGTCTTTTTCGCTAAGTTCAAGCTCCAAAACTTCAGCACCATTTCTGCTGAGCTTTGCTGGAACTCCCAAAGCAACATCGCTAATCCCGTACTCTCCATTTAGCACAACGCTTGTGGGGATTATCTCGCCAAGGTCTTCGACTACTGATCTGACCATTCTGCAGACAGCAGTTCCTGGGCCATATACGGTGGCCCCTTTTCTTTTTATAACTTCTGCTGCAATCTGACGAACATCCTTCTCTACCTGTTCCCAGTCTGTTTTAACGTCTGCAAGGCTTTCTGCGATGAACATGGTGTCTCCATGCTCTCCGAGAATCCAAGCTCTTGTGGCATTAACCCCAGCAGTTCGCAACCTATGCATGAGCCTTGCGGAGTCAAGAAGGTTACCCATTCCGAAGACTTCCTCACGCTTCTTGCCACTCTCCTTCCAAGCAACGAATGTCATCAAGTCCATAGGGTTTGTTACTACCAGAATCTTGCTCTCTTTTGAATGCTTTACTATATTCTTAGCAACATCCCTGACCACTTCTACGTTTTTCGTTGCAAGATCGAGTCTAGTCATTCCAGGCTTCCTTGCAAAACCTGCCGTGACTACAACGATTTCACTCCCCTCAAGCAACGAATAATCACTCCCACCCACGATCTTGGGGTATCTGTCAACAATTGCAGCAGCATGGGACAGATCTATCGCTTCACCAACAGCTAGATCCTCTAAAACGTCTACTAGAGCTATTTCATCGAGATCCATGTTCATCAAGCATGCGTAAGCAGATAAGCTTCCGACTCTGCCAGCACCAACAAATCCGATCTTCATGAGCCAAAGTCTTCCCGCAGGCTTTAAGCTTTTAGATTTTTTAGAGGATGAAGGTTAGAAAGATTAAAGTATTGCGATTTCTACAGCCCAACAGTAATTAAAGCCCCCGTGGGGTAGCGGACATCCTAGAGGCCTTCGGAGCCTCAGACCCGGGTTCAAATCCCGGCGGGGGCGCTAATACAAAGCTACTTTCTCCAGAGCTGGTTCCTGCTACCTTTTTCCCCTTAAGATAACATGTTCCATTAAAATAGTTATCAGTACTCCCAAAACAAATCCATTTCCGATTATGGGTCTTAATATGCTGGGAAAATTGCATAGGACAGCTTCTGGGAGAAATGTTACTATTATACTCAAAAGTAGTGGAAAACCTACACTCAAACCAGAATTCACATCTTTTATCCTGATCATCGAGAGCCCTGCTGCGAGATGAGAACACATTATGTACAAGAAGATACTTCCAACGGTGAGCTGCTCCACGAGTGAAGTCGGGAGCTTCCACTCCCCCTCACCAGCTGAACCGTTGAATAAGACGTTTCCAGCGACCTCCTTGCCGTCAACAATTCTGATCGGATATTTCCCTGCCGGATAATACATTGTGTTGCCGTAAACGTCCGCATAAACCACATTCTGGGCC
>QNUZ01000036.1 GCA_004347865.1 Archaeoglobi archaeon
CGAGGATAGTGAAGGGGAAGAGGAGGAGCTTCGAATACGAGGCGAGGGACATAGGCTTCTTCTTCAATCCCCGCAGCGTCGCCGTTGTTGGTGCCTCCAGGACTCCGGGGAAGCCTGGAAACAACATAATCTGGAATCTAAAGACACACGGATTTAAGGGAAAAATATATCCCGTGAATCCAAACGCAGAGGAAATTCACGATCTGAAATGCTATCCCTCCCTCAAGGATATCCCCGACAGCGTGGATGTCGCTATCATCGCAGTACCTGCGAAGATCGTTCCCGAGGTTATGAGGGACTGTGCAGAAAAAGGAGTAAAGGGCGTTGTTATTCTGAGCTCGGGATTCAGCGAGGAGGGAGAAGAGGGGGCAAAGATTGAAAAGGAAGTTGTAAGAATTGCAAAAGAGGCTGGAATCCTCATACTAGGCCCAAACACTACTGGAGGATTAAACACTGAAACAGGATTCATAACAAGCTTTGCACCGCTTATGGGAGTAAACAAAGGGAACATAAGCCTGATAGCGCAAACCGGATTGTTTTTAGGTGTGCTGATGGTATCGATTTTTTCAAACCATCCACATGTGGGCTTCAGCAAGATCATCGGAATGGGGAACAAAATAGACGTGCAGGATCATGAAGCGCTCGATTTCCTCCTCAGAGATGATAAAACATCTGTCGTGGGTATTTACATGGAAGGCATAAGGAACGGAAGGGCGTTTTACAACGTCGCAAAAAGTGCGAAGAAACCAATCGTGATCTTCAAGAGTGGAAGGACCGAATACGGACAGAAGGCGGCAATGAGCCACACAGCATCTATCTGCGGAAACGATGATATTTTCGATGCGGTCTGCAGGCAGGCAAATCTTGTTAGAGTTTACAGCTTCGACGAACTCCTCGATGTTGCCAAAGCTTTTGCATTCCAGCCTCTGCCCAAAGGCAACAGGGTCGGAATAATACACTACACGGGCTCAGGTTGCGTACAATCTGCAGACACCGCATTCTTCTCAGGCTTAAAGCTTGCAAACTTCAAAAAGGATACCGTGGAAAGAATAAAGTCAGTCAGCCCGGAATGGCATGGAGTTAACAATCCTGTTGACGTATGGCCTATGGTCGAGTACTTCGGTGTGGAAAAAACCTACAATACAGCAATGGAGGCCATTCTGAGGGATGAAAATGTTGATTCTATGGTTGTGGCGATGGATGTAGGCCCATTCTGGGGGGATTATAGTCCAAACTTCGAGAAGCTAAGATCTTTTGGGAAACCCGTTTATTTCGTTCTCGAAGGACACAGAGACCTTGTTTTCGAGCAAAAGAATAAGTTCGAAGAAAACAGATTTCCAGTTTACTCAAACGCAATCAATGCAATCCAAGTACTTGGAAAGGTAACAAGATACGCGTTGAAATATGCTGATACGCGAAGATGAGCCAGAATACGATGTCTGGGTAAAAATTTCACTCTCAATAGCTCCAACCGTGATCTTTTTGCTTCTTTTTCTAATTCGGTACAACATCATACCCTCCGATACCGAATACGAGGCCGAGCTTGGAGAAAAGATTCCCCTTACTTGCCTTGCACTGATTCTGGCTGCATACTGGGCATTATTGCCAAGAAAATACGAAATACACGATAATAACTAACTACAACCAACCACCAATAAGCTTTTCTATCATCACCGCCCTGAAGGTTCCCAGTTGTAAAAAAGTGAGAAGGAATATATACCCTCACAGGATCGCATAGAAAAGGTGATTGGATGATCTCAAACGGTGACTTCGTTAGGCTCAGTTATACGGCCAAACTGGAGAGTGGAGAAGTCATAGACACCACTAGCGCTGAAGTTGCAAAGAAAAGCGGGATATTCAATGAAAACACGAAATACGAGGATATCTACGCTGTTGTCGGCGAAGGTCACGTGCTAAAGGGGCTTGATGAGGAACTCCTAGGCAAGGAGGTTGGATACAAGGGTGAAGTCAAAATTCCGCCCGCAAAAGCTTTTGGAGAGTACGATCCCAACAAAAAGGACTCTTTCAGCATAACAAAATTCAGGGAGAGACCAGAAGTAGGACAGCGGGTGAGAATCGGAGATAAACTTGGAACTGTAGAGAGAATAGTTGGACGCAGGGTGATAGTGGATTTCAACCATCCCCTTGCAGGAAAGAACATAGTATTTGAGTACGAGATAAAAGAAAAACTTGAGAAGATCGAAGACAAGCTCAGGGCCCTCTTTGTTATCCATACCGGCGTAGAACTGAAAAATCTAAGAGTTGAAGGTGATAAAGCTGTTGTAGAGGTTCCAAACGAGACTTACTTAAACCAGCTTTTCCTCATCGGACGTTACAGGGTTGTCAGGGACGCTTTCAGACTGCTAAATCTCAAAGAGATCCAGATAGTCGAAAAATTCGAGAAGAGAGCTGAAGAAGAGAAGAAAGTTGAAGAGAGGACGGAAGAACAAAAAGAGGCTCAAAAAACTGAGTCGTAGAAGATTTCGATTAGATCAACCACCTTTAGCTCAGCTTTTTTCACCTTTGCAGAATCCTCCAGCATTACCAAGCAGAAGGGGCACGAAACTGCCAAAAAATTCGCTCCTGTCAGCAGAGCTTCCCTTATCCTTTCATGCGACGGCCTCCAAACAAAATCTCTCACAATTCCCCCGCTGCCACCTCCGCAGCAAAGCGATAGCTCCTTGATTCTCTGCATCTCAACGAATTCCACGCCTGGAACAGCCCTTAGCAGTTCTCGTGGCTCCGAGACAATATGGTTGTATCTTGACAAATAGCAGGAGTCGTGGTACGTTATTCTGCCCTCAAATGGCTTTGCGAACCTCAACTCGGCACTCTGGACTTTTTTCAGCAGAATCTCCGTGATATGGTATGTCTCGATACCGTAGTGGTTCTTGAAAGCATTGTAACAGTGAGGGGAGATCGTGATTATCTTTTTCACCCCAAAACTCGAAAATCTGTTAAGGTTGTCTTCTCTGAGCATTTCAAACAGTCCTTGCTCTCCCAGGGCCCTTACATCGTTTCCACAGCAGTTCTCTTCAGGAAGAATTGCAAAGTCAACCTTTGCAGCTTTCAGCAACTCTACAGCCTTATCAGCGACCCTTTGAACTCTCTCATCATAAACAGAGCATCCAAGAAACAAGAGATATTCAAAATTTCCCTTTTCAGCTGTTTTAGCATCAAAATCGGGCCTTTTCAAAGCTCCAAACGGATTCCGAAACTTCTGAATGTTCTCGAGCATGTTCCTGAGTTCCTTCGGCAGCGAGCCCTTCTCCAACATTTCGCTTCTTGAGCTGACGATGGTCTCAACTAGCTTTATTCCCCTCGGGCATCTCTGCTGGCAGATCAGGCAGTTCGTGCAGTTCCAGAGATCGCTGCTCCAGAAGTCCTGATTGCTCAGAAACCTTGCAATTGCCTTTCGCAAATTCATGTTGTATCTCATGCTACAAGATGATGAACAGACACCGCACTGGATGCATGCTGAAAGGGATGAGAGCATGAATTTTCCTCACAACAGAAGGATAAAGATTTAACTATTTGATACAGGTCTTAAAAATTAAAATCCCAATGCTGATTTGATCAATTCAAGAACGTTTATGCCGTTCTGTGCGAGGATCAAGTTTAGCACGGCTCCAACAATAGCCCCTGCAACGAGTCCTGCTATCGCTCTTATTTTAACGATCAGAATAACTGCTATCACCAGAAGCACAAGCGTTGAAACTGCACTTATATCCCTCAGCGTTTCTTCAACTTCAATAAGGATGTTTCCCAAGAGGCCTAAAAGTGTAGTTATCGTACTCATTCCAAACAGAAAGCCTATTATAAACCCTACTACCGTCGAGAGCTGCATAAGTTAAGTTCTCAAATCTGGATTTATATTTTTCTTCAGATTGACTCAGTATTCCTTCAGACCTTCATCCGATGCCGCGAATCTAAAAAATTAAAGAGATTTAACGATCCCTTCTCCCTTCACATTGACGTCTCCCACCCAGCCTTTCTCGGTCTTTCTGAAGGTCGGCAGAAGTTCGAATTTACCCTTGATCCTTATCTCACCGCCGCGCATGTCTCCGCCGACGAAGCCGCAGGAGCCGTGGATTTCGATCACTCCAGCACGCATTTCCGTGCCGACAAAATCTCCAGCATTTCCTTTGATAACGATCTCGCCCCCGTTCATCTTCTCTCCGATGTAGTTCCCGGCATTCCCCTCAATAAGAATTTTCCCAGCGGTCATTCCGACCGCATCCCCATAATAAGCGCAGCCAACGAGGTTTGCAGCGTTCCCCTTCACGATTATCTCCCCACCTGACATCTCTATGCCTAGCCAGTCGTCCGCATTACCTTCGATGACTATTCTGCCTCCCTTCATGAAAGCCCCGCAGTTTGCCCCAACGCTTCCTCTCACGATTATTTCCCCGTCAGCCATCCTTGCACCGATCCACTTAACCCTGCTGAAGTCGCCTTCGAGAACGAGCTTTTTCTCATCGCCCGTCTTTGTGACTTCGAATAGCTCACCCAGCTCGACGACGCGATTGCCGTAGTAAACCTTGAACTTCTTCACCTCCTCCATGCTCTTCGTTGCAAGCTCGGGTGTAAGTTCAGCCTCAACGCAAACTTCAAAATATTTTTTCGGCTTTATAACTATCATCAGACCACCTCCAGCCTTTCTGGCTTCTTTATCCACCTTTCCTCGACTCCGTAGTTTCCTAGCTGCACGCTGTAGTACTGGAAGTAGTCTCTGATATCGTTCATAACGGCCTCCATGTCCACCTTCTTTCTCGCATCAACCCAGAATGTTCTGCCAAATACCTCTTTCACAATCTCTCCATTCCTCGAAATGATCTCTCCCGACTTTATCGTGTATTCTGCAGACTTAAAAGCCTTGTAGACCTTTTCAAAATCCTTTGAAGTGTCAGTCTCCAGAGGATTCAGGTTGTAAATTGCAATGTCCGCATCGGCACCTATACCAAGATGCCCCTTGTTTTGTAGCCCGAGAATCCTTGCCGGGAGGCTTCTGGTCATGTTTATGATTTCATAAAGCGTCTTCTCTACATCGATGCTCGCCAGCCCTGTAGCCTTCTGCACGTAAGCATTGACCTTGCTCAGTTCTCCTTCCCTCATCTTTCTGCTCATCAGCATCGCCATAACGTACGGATATTCTGTAAACGGTCCGCCGTTTGGATAATCAGTTGTTAGGGCAACCTTGTTGCTATCCACCAGCAGGCCAAGCTCAAGACCTATGGCCCACTGCAAAGCGTGAACGGGGTTGTTTGGCAGGTAAACAAGAGGCACTATTCCCGCGCCCGTCTCGACTTCTGTGTCCTTGTTGCTCCATCTCGCCCCTGTGAGCTTGTGCAACGTGAACTGGAAAGGTGCGTCGCCGGTCATTGCCGTTGCGTGCCCGAAAATCGGCTGGCCCATGTCGATAGTGACGTTGTCCATGGAGTTGACAACCTTGGCTATTTCGGCAGCGCCGCTTGCAGCATCTCTCCAGCTGCTTCCAGCGTACGCATTGAACTGAACATGCGTAACGTGGAGAACCTGCCTCTTGCTGTTGCTGAACCCCTTCGCGAGCTTTATTGATTCGATGGTTGTCTGGAAATTGCCGGGAACTCCGAGGTTGTTGCAGTGCAGATGCACAGAGTGGGGCAAACCGAGTTCTTCGTTCGCCTTAATCAGCATCGTTATTATTTCTCTAGGGGTAACGTTGAATCCCGGAACCTGATCATCAAGGCTTTTAACGTTCCCACCGTACATCCAGGCCTCAACACCGCCAGGATTGACGACCTTTACACCAAATCCCTTACTTCTCTCGATTGCCCACGCAATGAGGGCCTTCAGCTTTTCCAAATTCTTCTCCTCGATGCATTTGAACACGAGGTGCCAGTTACCGAATACAGGCAATGCAGCCTTGTCGATCATCGGAATCGCATCGAGCTCTTCGTGAGTGTGCAAAGCTCCAATCGGGGGCTGAGCGGCCTCAAAGCTGGTGGTATATCCCATCTTAGCATATTCATATCCGATCGCAGGGGCTGTCAGGAGCACCCTGCCCACAGCTGCCCTGAATTTTCCTGCAACGTTCCTTACAACCCTCATCTCTTCGGGTCTCATCGTTCTGCCGGTGTTGATCTTGCTTCCGGCAATGTGGGCGTGCATGTCCACTCCACCGGCAACCACGAGCTTCCCGCTTGCATCGATGACCCTGCATTCTTCTCTCCTAACTTCTCCCTCGGGCACAATTTTTCCGTTCTTGACAAATATGTCCATTTTCTCCGCTTTGATCTTGTTCTTGGGATCGATAACAATTCCGTTCCTTATCCAGAGCATAATTTCACCCCTTAAGCTTCTCAACCCTCTTTAGAATCTCCTCAAGAATCTTCTCGTCAGTCCAATAGCTGGTTTCAAGGATCTTTTTCACCCTGAGCGGAATGCCGTCCATTCTGTAGGCAGTCCCTTCCGCCTCGATACCGTAGACCGCAGATGGGATTACGACTTTGGCCAGCAAAGTGGTCATGTTCGGGAAGGGATCAATCTGGATCACGGGAATCTGCTTGAGGTGCTTGACTGCAGCCGCGGGGAAATGAGCTGCGGGATCTGAAGCAACTATCAGTGCAGCATCGCAGTCCTTTCTCTTGAGAACTTCAACTGCCGAGAACTCTGCCGGAGAGAATCTTGGGTAACCTCTGCTGAAATCTATTGCATACTGGTAACCCACCTCCCAAGCAGGAACCTCTCCTGCGCCTACGACGTTGTAATGACCTCTCATTGGCCAGATTACCCAGCGAGTTGTTCTGTTGAGAAGCTGGATCAGCTTTATTGCGTTCTCAACATTCCTATCCCTCCCTCTTGACTGGGTAACGCCCAATCCGTAGAAGATTGCACCGTACTTTGCATTCTTCATCATTTCAGCAAGCTGCAGAAGCTTTTCCTTTGCCACACCACCAACATCGCTGGGCACAACATCTGCATTTCCGCTTAATATTGCCCTCAAAGCCGAAATGACTGCGTAATCGTACCCGGGTTTTACTTGGATAAAAAGATCCGCCATTTTTGCTGTCTTCGTTGGCCGAACGTCAACCACGACGACTTTTCTCTGCTTTCTATCCTTAATGAGAAGTCCCTTCGCCGAAATACTGTATCTCATGCCATGTCTCGGATGGGCTTCTGCAGGGTTTGATCCCCAAAAAACAACCACGTCTGCACGATTTTTAACGGAACCAAGCGTCGCACCGGGCAAGCCCTCCTCTATAACAGCCAATGTGCCCGGTGCGTGACAAACGCTCGCGCACTGGTCGTATACGCCGCGAAGCTTTTCAGCAAGTATAACTCCAAGCCTTATAGCCTCGTTTGCAGTTGAGGCCCATCCGTATAGCAGGGGTTTCTTGGCGTTTACGAGGATTTCCGCGGCTTTTTCAATTGCGGTCTCATAGCTAACTTCCTTTCCATCCACCATCGGGGCTTTTATTCTCTCCTTCTCTGAGAACTTCGCACTTCCAAGTCTGCAGAACTTCTTGACCTTTTTCTTCTCAGCATCAAATTCCCCATCATCACAAACGCTCCCGCAGAACGTGCAGATTACATCTTCCATTTATATCGCCTCCAGCAATTCCCTAACTGTTTTAACTTTCTCCTCGGTCTTCTCAATCTTAGCCATTACTCCCTTAAACTGCGGCATTCCTGTGCCATCTGTTGCTGGATCAATAACAGCATTCGCATATGGGCCCATCGGAATGAATGCCAACCCTTTGGGGATCTCACCTTTTTTGGCAAAAACTACTACGCTGCCGAATTCCGTTGAAATCTTAACTCTGTCCCCTTCCTTGAGTCCAAGTGATTTGAAGTCCTCCTCACTGAGCTCGATATAATTCACAGCCTTAGAATATTCTTCACTAAGTTTTTCTTCGACCGTCGCTCCCTGATCGAGGGTTCTACCCGAAATAAGCTCAACAACCAACATAGCTACCACCAGAATTTTGGTGTGATCTATGCGAAGGTATATATAACAGTATCTTTTTCTAGGTAAATAAACATCAGATCAGAAACTTTAAATATTGATCTGTATTATGATAATAATAAGGTGATTGAATGGCGAGGACTATAACTGTAGCTTCGGGAAAGGGCGGAACCGGTAAGACGACAATTACGGCTAACCTAGGCATTGCGTTAACTCAGCTAGGATACGATGTAACGATCGTGGATGCGGACATAACGATGGCAAATTTGGAACTTATCCTTGGCATGGAAGGACTGCCAGTTACCTTGCAGAATGTTCTTGCTGGTGAAGCAAGAATTGAGGAAGCTGTTTACGTTGGACCTGGTGGAGTAAAGGTTGTTCCAGCCGGAGTAAGTCTAGAAGGGCTCAGAAAAGTCAATCCAGATAAACTAGAAGAAGTTCTTACCAGAATAGTGGGAAACACCGATATATTGTTGCTCGATGCTCCAGCAGGGCTTGAAAGAAGTGCTGTTATTGCAATAGGCGCTGCTCAAGAACTGCTTCTGATTGTAAATCCTGAAATCGCCTCAATAACAGATGGACTAAAAACAAAGATAGTTGCAGAAAAGCTCGGAACAAAGACGCTCGGCGTTGTCATAAATCGTTTGACCGGCTGGGGAATAGACATGGCCAAAAGCGAAATTGAAGCGATTTTAGAAGCAAAGGTAATAGCAACAATCCCAGAAGATCCAGAAGTCAGGAAATCCGCAGCGTTTGGAAAGCCCGTTATCTTAAGCGCACCTAATTCTCCGGCAGCAGTAGCAATAAAAGAACTTGCTTACACAATAGCAGGAAAGAAGAAAGAAGAAGCGCCTACCGTCGTGGCTGCCAAAAAAGAGAGTGCCCTTGCCAAAATGCTCAAAGTATTCAGGAGAAAAAGGTGAAACTATGGACGACTTAGGGATATTTAATATTTTGCTGATCGTTCTGCTCACCTTTAGCCTAATACTCAATATAATACAGCTAAAGAAGATAAGAACACTTTCCAAAGAGCTAAAAGAAGTTGGAACTAGAGTTAGTGTTACCAAAGAAGAGCTGGCACAAATTAGGAGAAGACTTGAAAAGATGAAAAGCGAGCTGTGAACTGCTAACATTTAAAGGCGGGCATCCATTAAGGGACTTTCCGCCCCCCTCATCTGCCAGTTCAAAAGCCAAGTTTCCACATCTCGCAGATCTAGTTAACCCGCGGGCTATTTGGATGTAGATCCGCATTTCGGTTAGGAACTTCCCCAATCCCGCTAAGGGCGGGGGTTTCGGTTATAAAGAGAAGTGTTTTTAAGAATTTTTGCAAAAGTATTTTTACCAAGAAGTCTAGAGTAGAAGGGTGAGCTAAATGAGGCGATTCGATTGGAGAAAATTCAAGAGAAAGGGTCTAAAGAAAATTCTAAGCAAAGACGAAAAATTGCTTGAAAAGAGAGTCAACGAACTAAAACCGGAAAAAGGTGGAAGCATAAAAGAAATTTCAAAAGAAGTTCTTCCTGAAGAATGAAGGTAAAACTAATTTTTATTGGTTTTGAAAAGAAAGAGGAAGTACTGGAAGTCGAAAAAGGAAGAAGGTACTGTGAAATACTAGAGGATTTAAGGATTAACCCGGAAACTGTAGTTTTAGTGAGAGATTCTACACCGGTGCCCATAGATGACTACGCTGAAGAGGGGGAGATAACTGTAATTAGAGTGATCTCGGGTGGTTGAAGTTCCTCGAGATTACCGCTTTTGCGATACTCTTGTCCCGTTCAATCCCAACCCAGTACTAGAGGGCCCATAACTCTTAACGCTACCCAAGAAAAACGATTCAGCCTAGACTAAGCTTTATTTCCGGGTACGTTTCTGACCTCTTCTCCCGCCGCCCTGAAGGGCGAGGCTTTCAGTTGTAAAGCTTCCCTATTAAACATGTAAAAATTTTTCAATAATAAGGGAAAACTTTTTATAGATAGTATCACAATGACTAGTGATGCAAAAGGAAGAAGTACTCGTGCTACATTTGGTGCTCTTCAATATTAAGAGAATTTTAGAGGGCGCCGGTTTGGCAAATGAGCATTTCAAAGCCTACGATGCCCTTGGGATAAATCCCGTACAAGTGAACAGAAGCAAAGCCGACCATAAAAAGGCCGTTCAGCTACTTTGCAAGGGAATTTCCGAGGTTTTGAGAACAGGCAATAATGAGAAACTTTTACAAAGTCTAAAAACGAAGGAGACTTTCCAGACTCCAAAAATCATTGCTCGTTGAACCTAAGCACCATGTAATAAGCATCCTCGCCGTCGCTGTAGTAGTTAGGAATAGTTTCGGCTATCTTAAAACCCAACTTCTCGTAAAGCTTCTGAGCAATCTTGTTTGATACCCTGACCTCAAGGGCTATTTCCTTCTTTCCTTTCTCTCTGAGTCTCTCAATTGCCCTTTTCATCAGATATTCCCCAATTCCGCTTCCCCTAAACTCCTTTCTTACTGCAATCGATATGATCTTACCCCTAAGCGGATCCACATCCATCGTAACAACGTATCCGACAATCTTTTTACCAAAATCCGCAACAAAAATGTCGCTTCCATATGTTAGATAAACATACATATCGAATGACGGATTTCTTGGATTGAAAGCCTCTCGATCTATTTCAAGAACGTCCTTGAAATCCTTCATCGAATATTCTCTAATTATTACCTGCACAAAGCTTATACTGCAGAAAGGAAATATTAAGATAATGCTTCGTCTTGCTGAATACATCGCCAACAGATACAAAAAAGTTGCGGAGATTGGAATTGGTGGCTACACTGCAGTAGCAGAATATTTATCCTCCAAGGGAGTTAAGGTAATAGCAACCGATATTCGAGATGTCCAGACTGGCGTAGAATTTTTTATAGATGACGTCAGAAATCCAAGAATATCACTCTATAATGGTGTAGAACTCGTATATTCCATAAGACCGCCTCCAGAACTTTTCAAAAGCATAAGAGAGCTCGCGATGAGACTCAATGCTGATTGTATAATCAAGCCGTTGTACGGAGACTACACAGATGGCAGGATTGTTAATTACAAAGGGCTTGAATTCTACCTATGGAATCGAAACGATATCTGATGAAAAAGTTTCTTGACTACTACAGGAAAGCAGAAATAGAGATGCCAAAATCATTCGAAAAAAGAGAGTTTGCATTTGTTCCATTTGAAGCTTTTCCAGAATTTTATATGCAAAGGCATATTTCCTTCTCTTCCAAAGAAGACTTCCGAAGCTACATTATCTCCAACGTTCCTGCACACATTTACTACTCATCTGCATACTACGAAAATCCTGGAAAAGAGAGAATGGAAGAGAAAGGCTGGCTCGGAGCAGATCTAATATTCGATATTGACGCAGACCATTTGCCTCTGAAAACAGAATCGATTGAAAAGGCCCTTGAAGTCGCGAAAAGAGAGGTTAAAAAGCTATTGCAGGTTTTAAAGCTTGACTTCGGTGTCAAAGAGCCAGAAGTTTACTTCTCCGGAAGTCGTGGATATCATGTCCACGTCTGCGAGGAAGAATTCCTGAAGCTTGATTCTGCAGAAAGAAGGGAAATAGTCGACTATCTAACATTAAATAATCCAAAGATCCTCCAGAAGAAAAAAATAATGGATTCAAACATAGCCCTAAGGGTTTTTGCTTACCTAAGGCAAAAGAAAAAACTAGATGGCAAAGAGCTTCTGAAGGCTCTGCAGAATCCAGAGGATGTTCTGGAAAAGTTCAGGATATACATTGACGCACCAGTAACTGCGGACGTTAAGAGACTTATACGGATGCCCGGAACACTTCACGGCAAAACTGGGCTCAAGGTTGTGAAGGTTGAGGATATAGAATCCTTCAACCCCTTGAAAGATGCCATTGCCTTTGGGGAAGAAAAAATCAGGCTGAGGGTTTTAAAGAAAATAAAAATTGAAATTGGGGAAGAAAAATTCAATTTCGATGCCGGCGAAACGGCCGAGATACCCGAATATGCTGGCATTTACTTTCTATGCAGAGGTTTTGCAACACTCTGACTCTAAGATTTCAAGCACCCTGTCGTTTTCTTCCCTCCTCCCGATCGTCATCCTAATAAAATTACCATCAAGACCCATTAAACCGCTTAGATTTCTCACCACTACTCCGTGCTGAAGTAGCTTCCCAAACAGATCTTTTTCGGTTCTGAAAAGTATGAAATTTGCCTCAGAAGGGTAAACTTCAAATCCAAGTCTTATAAGTTCTCTGAACACTCTTTCACGCTCTTCAACTATCTTTCTCTTCAGTTCGAGATAATAATCGAGCGATCTTAATGCGGCAACTGCTGCAGCAACTCCCGGAGTTGGAATTGCAAATGGTAGCCTTACTTTCTCCAGAGCTTCAGCTATTTCCTTATTCGCTATCGCATAGCCTATCCTCAAACCTGCCAGTCCAAAAAACTTAGAAAAGCTTCTGAGAACTATCACGTTGTCGAATTCGTAAACAAGATTCAACAGGCTCTTTTCCGAAAACTCTACATAGGCCTCATCGATCAGAAGGTATTCCGAAGTTTCTGCAATTCTTTCAGCAATTTTTCTTTCCACAGTGTTTCCCGTTGGATTGTTGGGTGAGCAAATTATCGATAACTTCGGTTTCTCCTTTTCAAAGAAATCAGGATCCAGAGAATAGCGCTCGTAGATTGGAAGCAAAATCGAGGCATTCCGGAGCATTGCGTAGGTCAGATAAAGGGAGTATGAGGGCATGGGGATTGCCACCTTGTCCAATTCATCAAGAAGGATGTCACAAACTCTAGAAATGAGTTCAGAAGATCCGCATCCGAGTGCTATATTCTCAATCCCTACACCCAGATATTCAGAAATACCCTTTTTCAGTTCGATATAGCTGGGATCAGGATATCTGTTTATCTTATCCACAGATTCTATGTACGACTTCCTAACTTCCTCACTTGGTTGGTAAGGATTTTCGTTGGAATTAAGCAGTATCACATCTCCCCTGGGGAAAATACCAGCGTCATAGGGATTTATGATCCTTACAACGTTTCGCATAGTTTATCCAAATCTTCATATTTTTCATATTTTTAAAGATTTCCTAAACAGAAAATTGGGGTACTCACTGATCCCTTTCCCGCCCCGAAGGGCGAGGTTTTTCAGTTGTAAAAAGACTGGTGCAATTTTGAGTTCCCGAAGTCGAAAATATAATAAAACCTGGTAATTGAATGAATTTAATGCTTGGATTCGAGGAGATGATATTAATTGCAATAATCGCCCTGATAATTC
>QNUZ01000037.1 GCA_004347865.1 Archaeoglobi archaeon
ACTGGGAAAATAATAGAGGCCAAAATTCCAGTTATTAAGGATACCAGTGCAATTGCGAAGGTGAGGATTATACTCTGCCTGATGCTCTTTGAGAATTCCCTTGCAATCGCTGCGGGGGCAACGAAGATTGAGTATGAAAGAATTGCTCCGACCGCTCTCATTGCAGAAACGACCGAGATCGCGATTATTGTAACAAGAATTATGTCAAGAAGCTTTGGATTTATTCCTGAAGCCTCAGCCCCTTCCGGGTCGAATAAGAAGAAGAGGAGCCTGTCGTAGAGCAGGCCAAACAGTAAGACTGCGAGTGTAGCTGAAAAGGTAAGATAGACCAGATCCTGCGCTGTGATTAGAAAAATCTCGCCGAATAGAAAACTCCATACCTTTGCGGACATTCCGCGGATCATCGAAATGAAGATCACGGCGAGGGCCATAGAAAGGGCGAAAGAGATCGCTATGCCCGTGTCGATGTCGCTGAACCTCGAAACCGTTGAAGCAAGAACCGCAAAAGCTATTCCAATCAAAACGGCCACGGCAAAGTAGTTCAATTCCAGCCCGATAGAAGCCAATAGGAGGGAAAGAGCCACGCCAGCCAGTGCCGAATGGGCCACACCTGCAATGAGAAAGGAGGCTTTTCTAAAAACCGCCAGATTTCCCGAAATCGCTACCAGCAGCGAGATCAGTAAGGCCGAAATAAAAATTTTATCCATGATGATCACCGTAAAGAGGATGAACAAAACCCTCCTCGCATGTGATGAGCGGAATTTCCGTCTTGTAAAGCTTCAGCATGTTCTCCTTTGTGAAGATGTCCTTAGGGCTTCCGAATGCAATTATTTCCCTGTTTAGAAGCATAACCTTGTCCAGAGCATGAAGGACCGGATTTATGTTATGCAAAACCACGATAGTCGTGGTTTCACTGCTTTCAAGAATTTCTACGATCTCTTCCTGACTCACCAGATCTACGCCGTTGAAGGGCTCGTCCAGAAGCAGAAGCTCCGGTTTTTTCATGAGAGCTCTTGCGATAAGCACCCTCTGCTGGAAACCACCGCTCAGCTCCCTGAATAGCGAGTCCATCTTGTCAGCAATTTTCAGCCCCTCCAAAATTTCCCGGTCCAGCTTTTCTGACTGCATCCTGAGCACTTTTTCAACGGTTAACGGAAGATCCAGAGCAAGGGTACTTCTCTGGGGAACGTAGGAGATTTTTTTGAGTACACTTCGATCCCTCCTCGGGTCGCATCCCAGAACCCACAGTTCGCCTTCATACTTCAAAATGCCTAGAATGCACTTCAGCAGGGTCGTCTTTCCGGCACCGTTCGGCCCGAGAACAGCGACAAATTCACCTCTATCTATTTCAAAGCTCAGATTTTTGAGAGCAACTTGCTTTCCGTAGGAAAAGCTCAGGTTCTTCGCTTTGACCGCCATAAGACTACCATACCCAAAGCCTCGGCTACGGCAATAAATGATAGCAGGTATAAGGGCAAGTTGTTTTCAGATTCTGCAAAGGAGGGATTTGAAAGGCTTACGGCATTTGCTATTAGCAGAGTCTCAAAATTAAGGTCGGAAATGACTCTAACTTTTGCCATACCGCATTTGTATTCTTCAGAGATTTGGTTGGCGATCTCCTCAAGCTTCGTCCCCTCCTGGTACTCTGCCAGGACCAGAACACAATTCCTTAACTGCCCCAACCTAGCAAGCTCTTCGGCGCTCGGCGTAACATCTTCGGGGAAGGCAAGTGAAACATTCAGGCCCAGCGCAGAAACTGCATAAGCCGCATGCGGATCCATGGCCACGAAGCTGTAGTCTCTGACCTTGGAGGCTATCTTTTCAGCATCCTTTTCGGCAAACTCAATGGCCTTTTTGAAGTCCTGGTAGTTCTTCTCGAACTCTCCTGCCCTTTCCGGATGCATTTCAACGAGCCTGTTTTTCAGGGCTAGGGCAATATTCAGAGCATTTCTTGGGAGGAGCCAGTATGCGTGCGGATTCTCCCCAATTCCCGGAAAATCCTGCAAAGTAGCGTTGTAATCCTCGAAATCCAAGCACTTCCCGCCGCAAACTTGCTTGACCTTTGATTCGAACTCGATTAGCTGAGAATTTGCAAGCAGAACGATCTCCGCATCTTCAATCTTCTTTAGATCCTGATAGCCGATGGAGGCATAGTGCGGATCAATCTGGGAACCTATAAGGCTCTCGACTTC
>QNUZ01000038.1 GCA_004347865.1 Archaeoglobi archaeon
CGATTTTCATGGCTCCAATTTTGGGTTGCTAAATATAGTCTTTTCTACATGCAAAAAATTTAAATAAAAAGTGATATTAGTTTTAAAGGGTGCCAAAATGAGGCTATTTGTCATAGGCTTCGGGCAGGCGGGAGGAAAAATTCTAGACATGTTTGTCGAAAACGAAAAGATGAGAGGACCAAATATTCGGATGAGATGGCTCGCAGTAAACTCCGCTAGGGCGGATTTATTGGGATTGAGGCACGTTCCGATGAAGGACCGAATCCTGATAGGACAGACCGTTGTTAAGGGCCATGGAGTCGGAACAGACAACAAGCTGGGAGCAAAGATCACTCAGGATGAAATCGAGACAATATTGAATGCAATCGATGAAAGGGGAACGCACGATCTGGACGCATTTCTGATCATAGCCGGTCTTGGAGGTGGAACCGGAAGTGGGGGCGCCCCTGTTCTCGCAAAACATCTTTCAGAAATGTATTCCGAGCCTGTTTATGCATTTGGAATCCTTCCTGCTCCCGAAGAGGGAAAGCTTTACTCGCTCAATGCAGCAAGGAGCATGATTTCGCTTTTGAAATATGTGGACAATCTCATTCTGTTCGACAACGGAGCATGGAAATTCGAGGGTGCGAGCTTGAGGGATTCATTTGCGAAAATTAACGACGAAATAGTTCGCAGAATAGCCATTCTTGCAAGAGCCGGAGAGCCAATTGAGGAGGATCTGGTCGGTGAAATGGTTGTGGACAGCAGCGAAGTGATAAACACACTTAAAGGTGGAGGAATCTCGTCAATAGGCTACGCAACAAGCTTGGCTGAGACAGAACAAAAGAAGGGGTTCCCATTCTTCAGGAAAAAGAACCGGGAGGAGCTTGAAACGATCGAAAGCGACAAGGCAATAAAGATAGCATCACTCGTAAAGAGAGCTGCACTTGGCAGGCTAACACTTCCGTGCAACATAAGCAGTGCTGAAAGAGCTCTTATCCTTGTCGCAGGACCTCCGGAGCACTTAGACAGAAAAGGACTTGAAAAGGCAAAGATATGGCTGGAGGAACAGATCGCAGGCGTAGAGGTGAGAGCAGGAGATTACCCAACAAGAAGGACGAAACATGTCGCTGCTCTGGTTGTTCTGGCTAACATCACCGATGCGCCTAGGGTAAAGGAATTACAGCAGCTTGCGATTGAAGCGAAAGAAGGAATAGAGACTGCAGAAAAAGAGAGAGAGGAAAAAACGATCAACCTATTCGATGAAGACATCGAACCCCTTATATGAAATTGATCGTTGCACTGACTGGAGCAAGCGGGCAGATAGTCGGGATTAGGCTAATAGAGAGGTTAGTGTCGAAAGGCATCGAAGTTTACGTCGTGGCTTCAAGAGCCGCAAAAATAACGATGAGGGCCGAAACAGAATACGATGAGGCCTATCTCAGAGAAATAGCCACTAAATACTACGATGAAGACGAGATCTATGCTCCATTCTCAAGTGGAAGCTTCAGACACGACGGAATGGCAATCGTGCCGTGCAGCATGAAGACGGCGGCAAGCATCGCCTACGGAATAACGGATAATTTGATAACGAGAGCCGCAGACGTTACGCTTAAGGAGAGGAGGAGGCTCGTAATTGCTCCCAGAGAGGCGCCGCTACATAAAGGACATCTTTCGGCTCTCCTGAGGCTTTCTGAACTTGGTGCCATCGTTTATCCGCTCGTCGTTTCCTTTTACTCCAAGCCGAAGAATGTAGAGGAGATAGTCGATTTTCTCGTTTCGAGGATAATGGAACAGCTTGGATTTGAAGTTGAATACAAGAGATGGGAATGAAGGCCATAATGGTTGGCGGAACATCGAGTAGTGCGGGAAAGTCCATCCTAACGATGGCTCTCTGCAGAATCCTCGCAAAAAAAGGCTACGACGTTGCACCCTTCAAGGCTCAGAACATGAGTCTGAACTCCTTCGTGACCAAAAAGGGAAAGGAAATAGCGATTGCTCAAGCCATGCAGGCTTTTGCCGCAGGAATTGAACCAGACGAGAGAATGAATCCGATACTGCTGAAACCGAAGGGAAATTTCGTTTCCCAGCTCGTGGTCCTTGGAGAGACCATTGGAGACTTCGACTCAAGGGAATACTACGAGAAGATCCCAGAACTCAAAAAGATCGTTGAGGAGGCATTCAAAAGCCTGGCAGAAGAATTCGAAATTGTTGTAATTGAGGGTGCTGGAGGAATGGCAGAGATAAACCTCTATGACAGGGATCTAGCCAACATACACATAGCGAGATACGCCAGACCTGCGATTTTGATCGTGGGCGATATAGATCGCGGGGGAGTTTTCGCTTCACTCTATGGAACTTATCAGCTTCTCCCCGAGGACGTGAGAGAGCTTGTTGTTGGCTTTGTGATAAACCGCCTTCGCGGCTCGGAAGAGTTTCTTAGAAACGGAATAAGCAAGCTCGAAGCAATGTGCAAGGTGCCCGTGCTGGGAGTAATCCCTTTCCTAAACTCAGAATTCCCATCAGAAGACTCCCTCAACATCGAGGAATGGAATGGCTCCGAAGTGATTGGGATAGTTCGGCTTCCTAGAATCTCCAATTTCACAGACTTCGAACCCCTGCGGAAAATTGCGCGCTTCTTAGACCTGAAAGAAAAACCGAAGTGCGAGATCCTGATAATTCCGGGTAGCAAAGACACGATTGCAGATCTAAAGCTGCTTAAATCTATGCCGATCTGCGACGAAATCAAAAAGATCTATGGAAAGAAACCGATTATCGGAATATGCGGCGGATACCAGATGCTGGGAAAAGAACTGATCGACTATGGTGTAGAACACGGGAAAATTAGAGTAAAAGGACTCGGTTTGCTGGATGCAGAAACTAGGTTCGAGGTATACAGGAAAAAAACTGTTCAAGTTAACAAGAAGGTTACTGGAGACGCCGAGATTTTGAGAAAAATAAGGGGCGAAATCGTATGGGGCTACGAGATACACAAGGGGGTTACCAGCTCCAAGAAGCCCATATTTGAAGATGAGGGCTGCCAGAGCGATGACGGGATGTGCTGGGGAACCTATCTACATGGCCTATTCTGGAACGAGAACGTGCTAAGGGCACTGGGAGAATATTTGGGTGTAAAGCTTGAAGTAAGAGATCAATTCGATGTGCTGGCCAAGGAAGTTGAAAAAAGGCTAAACCTCTCCGAATTTCTCTCTAAGGTATCTATAGGCTGAATAAGCCGCTACTGCCCCGTCACCGCAGGCGGTCACAACCTGCTTCAGCGGATTGCTGCAGCAGTCGCCAGCAGCAAAAATGCCGTCTACATTTGTTCTCTGCTCCCTGTCAACCTTTATGTACCCCAACGAGTCCCTCTCCACACCTAGAGTAGCAACAATTTCTGTTGCCGGTCGCATTCCAATTGCGATAAATACCCCGTCGACATCAACAATTAACTCTTCCTTTCTGTCCCTAAGAAAGACTACCACCCTCTCAGCTCTGTCTTTCCCTTCTATTTTCCTCAGATTCGCATTCTGAATAACCTCTATACCCCTTTTTCGGAGTTCTTCTACGAGTGCCTTCTCGGCTCTTAAGGGTGATCTGGAGATGAGCTTCACACTGCAACCCAAGTCGTGGAGATAGATTGCGTCGCTCAACGCTTCCTTTCCGCTACCGTAAACAATTACTCTCCTACCTCTAAAGAGGCTTCCATCACAAGTCGCACAATAGCTTACCCCCTTCCCGATAAACCTGTTTTCTCCTTCAATTCCCGCCTCGCGATGCTTCCCTCCAGTAGCAATGATCACGGTTTTGGCCTCATATTCATTCTCGCCAATCAATAAGAAGTGCCCCTCTTTTCTCACAATCCGCTCAATCTTTTCGACTCTGCTTTCAGCTCCTGCTTTCAAAGCCTGCTGCTTCATCCGATCGAGCAATTCAATACCGCTACCCTCGAATCCGGGATAGTTTTCAATCCTTCCAGCCAAGGAAAGCTGGGAAACGGGATCAAAGGTTTCAAAGATTACCGTCTTCAGCCCGTATCTCGCAGAATATATCGCCGCGGTCAGACCCGCAGGTCCGCCACCCACTATCGCAATATCAAACATGTGCAGAAGTAAGGAGGGGTGCAAAAAATTTTTTGCAATAAATTTTTAATACCTGAGTGATATTTGCTCTATGCCATCAAGCGTTTCCACGAAAACCCAGATTGCAGCAATTCTAATCCTTCTGTCAGTAGTACCACCCTTGATGGCCATACTTCTGGATTTTCTCGGAATGGAGGAAGAGCTAACAATGACCAAATACCTAATAGCTCTTTACGGGCTTTCAGCAGCTGCCCTATCCTTCCTGATTTCCCTGCTTGTATTCCGAAATTCTGAAGGGGAACTAAGGAAATTCACGGGGGCCCTAAGCCTATCCCTCCTATTCACAGTCATATACTTCATACTACTCTACTCAGCAGAGCTTAGGGGAGAATCTGCCAACTATATAACCTCCCTCCCATGCATTGTGGCCTATCTGCCGATTTTGGCCTACGGTGTCAAAAAGCTAGAGACAGAACTAAGCTTTCTCACTCCCAGGAGTCTAATGCTGCCGGTGATTGTTTCATGCGGCCTTCTTCTTGCAATTGCAATCTATCCCAAACAGCAGCACATTCTCGTGATGATGGCCCTCGATTTAATCACGATCTTCATCTTCCTTTCCCTGACATTCCTCTACCTCAAAACGGAGAATCTAACTTACTGGCTCATGATATCTCTTTTCTATCTCCTCCAGTTCCCGGCAAAGATTTACCTCGACACTTCGGAGTTCTTTGGTCTACCCGCTATGTTTTACAATCTCTCCCTATCCGTGCTGCTGTTCTGCCTATACGGCGCCCATACCAAAAAGGTGAGGGTCTTAAGCTTCAAAGCCCTTGAAGAGGAGAAGAAAAGGTACGCAATGCTCCTTGACAGGGTCAACGAAATGAAGGAGGCTTTTAGGCTCATGAGCAAGGCTCTTTATTTCGATGTTCTGAAGAAGCTTCAGCTGATATCCGGATTTGTGGAGGTGTACGATCTAACAAAAGATCCCCAGTATCTGGAAAGGGCAATAAAAAGTGTGAAGGAGTGCGGGGAATACATAGAGAAAATAGGATCGCTCGAAAAAACCGTTACAGCTGAGACCACAAATCTTAAGCCGATCAGAGTGCGCGAAGTTGTGGAAGAAATCAAATCCGGATACGAAATCCCCATAACGATAAAAGGTTCCTGTACAGTACTTGCCGGAGACGAGATCTCGATAGCAATTGAGAATATAATAGAGAATGCTGTTAAGCACAGCGGAACTGAGAGAATAGACGTTGTTTTAAGCGAAATCGATGATGAAGGTGAAATAAGGATAATCGACTATGGAATTGGAATTCCCAGCGAAATCAAAAAGGAGCTGTTCAAGGAGGGATTCAAATACGGAGAAACTGCCGGACTTGGGTTCGGGCTATACATTGTGAAGAAGATCGTCGAGAGATACGGTGGAAGGGTCTGGGTTGAGGACACGAAGCCGAGGGGGGCAACCTTCGTGATTAGGTTAAAAACTACTCAAACCTCAGAGCCTCAATAGGCTGAAGTCTGCTGGCCTTCCAAGCCGGATACAAACCGCTCAAAACCGATGTGATAATACCAACAGCAAAACCTAGTGCAACATAGCCGAGCGTGGATATCTGGAAAACGTATTTTGTCTCCTTCAGTATAAGGTAGTTTATGCCATAACCCGCTGCAACGCTCAAAACGGATCCGATCAAGCTTCCGATCATACCCAAAAACAGGGCCTCGAGCAGGAAAATTCTCAGAACTGTCACTCTCCGGGCTCCTATCGCTCTCATGACTCCTATCTCCCTAGTTCTTTCCATTGCCGACATAAGCATGATGTTCAGAATGCTAACACCCGCAACCAGAAGAGAGACACTCGCTATGGCCATCAGGAACAGATTTATCTGTCCAAAAGCTCGTGTTATTATGTCGAGGATCGCCTTCATCTCGAAAACCGCTACCTTCTCCTCCTTTGTGTTAAGCCTCCTCTCTATTTCCTCCTTTACCTTCTTAACCGCATCAAGATCCTTCGCCATCACGATGACGCTTGAGTAACCGGCGGTTGAAACTTTCTCGAAATTGCCTTCAGAGATGATTATAGCCAAATTTGGATTTATATCGTATCGCGCACCTGCATCTTCCAGTATTCCGGCGACTTTAAATTCAATTCCATTTACAAGGATCCTTGAACCGGGTTTTAGCTCGTATATGCTCGCAAAAGAATTTCCTACAACGCATCCCCGACTCAGATCTATTGATCCCCTCTCCGCCTTGAACATTCCCCTAACGTCTTCCTCCTTCAGCCCGTAGACGGTTGTGTAGGTCTTCCGATCCTTGATTTCCACGAGCAGGTAGTCAGACTTCACAGGCACTACACTCTCAATTCCGGGGACTTTTCTTATCTTTTCAATATCCTTTTCATCAACGTATCTGTAACCCTTCTGATAGTTCGGACTTACGATCAGCTCGTTTGCTATATCTTTAAAGTTCTCCAGAACCGCGGATTTGAGGCTTTCACCGAATATCCCTATTGCAGAGATTGCCATGACTCCGATAAGAATTCCAACTATCGCAAGGATGCTCCTTACCTTCGCCCTCTGCAGGTTCCTCTTTGCGAGCTCGAAATACATCCAATCACTTTTTACGTGCCCTATAGACTAGGTATAGGATGAAGGAGATGATAGAAACAGAGGCCCCGCCAACTATATACAATGGCACCGGATTTGATTCCGTCTGGCCGAGATTACCCAACTCCAATTCTTCAGATAGCGAAAAGCTGTCTCCAGCTTCATTCCACCAATTCAAAAACAGGGTAGCTTTTTTACAGGATGTCTCGAGATCGAAGGTTTCGTAGTCTTTTGCATCGATCTCCCCTATGTAGTAATCAGAGCTTTCCTCATCACAGCTTACTGAAACCTTTGTGTTCAACACACTTCTATCACCGTAATTAACAACCTCACCAGAGATTTTCGTCTTACCGACGGTTGGAGTCTTTTGGATATTTATCACTTGCAAAACATAAGAATCTAAAACATTAAAAGTTATTTTCTCTTCTTTCTCAAATTCCCTCCCAAAAAAGTCTTCGTATTTTATTTTTGCAAAAATCTCTGCTTTTCCGCTTTCTCTTGGGCTAAAGATAAAATTCAAAATTTTTTTATCCCCAGAAGCGATTCTGTCGATCTTTAAACTGTTCTGAGAAAACTTTCCATTCCCGAAAAGCTGAATTTCCAAACTGTAGATGTCATCGCTCCTGAGATTCGCGATTTCCAAGGTAAGATTTACAGCCTCTCCGATGAAAAGCAGGTCTTTAGAGGATTGCAGGCTCACAACAACACCTTTTGATGGCAGATAATCAACTCTGATCGCTTTTTCAATCTCATGATAGCTCCTTCCATTGTAGAAAGAGATTTTGAAATTGAGAGAATTCAAATCCTCGCCCAAACGTAACTGGAAATACCTAACACCGTAAAGCTCCCCAGCAAAGAATACTTTTGGTGACGCATTGAAAAGCGCTTCTATCCGGAAATCCCTTAGCAAAATCGGTGAGGAGACGGATATATTCACGTAGTTGGCCTCTCCACGGTAAAGGGGTGAAGCGAGGGAAATTTCAGGAAAACGATCGTCAACGACGAGTTCTATGTTTTGCGAGAATGATCCCTCGCTTGTGGAGACCACCATCTGCGCAGTTTGCCTTCCCAACGCAGGGGATTTCATCGAGACCCTAAGCGTGTACACTCCACCAGCCGAAAGATTTCCCACATGCTGGATGTAGGATGGCTCAAACTGTATCGTTTCAGAGATGAATGAAATCGAGTTTATTTCCACAGAGCTTGTTCCGGTATTTGAAATCTTAACAACACAATCCGCATATCCTCCCGGAAGAACGATCTCGGGCGAAACTTCGTAGTCAATCGTGAGGGCATGAGCCGGACTCATGAACAGCAAAAGAATCACGAGTAGCCTGAACGCGTGCATGCTTCAAAGGTGAGGGGTGGCGTTAAAATCTTTTTGACTTCACTGGCTAAAGTTTCTCCGGTATCTTACTTGGCAATCCGCTTCTGGCCCCGATTTTCTGGATGCAGAGAGACGCCACATAATTCCCGATTTTCCCGCACTCCTCTAGACTTTTTCCCCTAAGATAACCGTACAGGAAGCCTGCGTTGAAGGCATCTCCGGCTCCTGTGGTATCCACAACCCGAACTCTGAATGGCTTTACAGATATCTCCTTTTCCTCCGTCCTTATCCAGCATCCCTCGGAGCCAAGCTTGACAGCGACGATCTGGATTCCAAGCTCCAAACATTTATCTGCAGACTTTCTGTAGTCCATGCCAAAAAGCCTCTCGATTTCGGATCGGTTCGGGAGAAAAATCGTCGTTCTTTCAAGTATAGGAAGCATGTCTTCAAGACCCCTCTCAGCATAGGGCATTCCCGGATCGAAGCTAACAATCTTAAAATCTTTGACTATTCTCTTCTGGGACTCAAGGGAATCGAGGCCGTTCTTGCAGATGAAAGATGTGAGGTGAAGTAGGTCGAATTCCCTTGAAAAATCTAAATCGATTTCATCGTAGCGGATCGTGTCATTTACACCGGGATCCACAAGTATTGCCCTATTTCCCGAATCGTCGACGAGAATCATGGCGGTTCCACTTCTGCCTTTTGCCCTGATTACTGTCCTAGTTTCAACGCCCTCTCTTCTAAGATCTCCAAGCAAGATCTGCCCCTCGGCATCATCACCGATTTTTCCGATATATGCTGTCCTTAAACCTAGCCTCGCGAGCCCCACAATTGTGTTTGCAGCACTGCCACCGGGGAAAATCTGCAGATCCCGAACGAAGCCCTCCTCGTCCCTTCCTGGAATCTTGTCGACCCTGTAGATCTTGTCAAGGTTTAAGGCTCCAAAACCTATGACGCTACTCAAGAGTGATCGCCTCATTTGGACATACGTCGACGCAACTTCCACATTCTGTGCAGATGTCCTCATCGACGTGTGCGTAGTCGTTAAGCTCTATTGCTCCGACAGGGCATTCGTCAACGCATGTTCCACATCCATCGCACTTAAGCTTATCAACAACCGCGGGCATAGTCTACGTAAAAACCCTCGCTATTAAAGGGTTTGGGATGCAGAGATCCGAGAAGTTAAAAAAAATTTACATTGTGAGCTACTAAAGGGGAAAGGTGAGCTGGGCTGCTCCACAAATAAACTCGGGAGCTTCCGGCGTTAAGGGAGTTTTCACGCCTTTCCCCTCATCTGCCGGTTCAAAAGCCAAGCTTCCCATCCCATGCCTCTCGTTAAGGCATGGGCTATATTCATCTTGCAGACCTGGACTACCTTCTGCAAGGGAACATCCCCAAGACTTTTTCGACACAGAACTATCTAAACCTTGCCCATTCATCCCAAAGCTAAAGCTCTGGGCTTTCTGGGCACCCATTTTTACAATCTAATGCTGACCGGAACGGAACAAAATTATTTTAAATTCTTGTCTTTTCAATTTTTTCTATGCTTCTAGAGATCACCATTTACTGCCGAGGAGGTCAGGGTGGAGTTACTTCGGCGAGGCTGATCGCCACAGCCGCAATGCTTAAAGGGCTATATGCCCAGGCGATCCCTCAATTTGGACCGGAAAGAAGGGGCGCAACTGTTAACGCCTACCTCAGAATTTCCGACAATCCAATAAGGAGAAGATCCTCGATAAGAAACCCACAGGGAATAGTTGTTTTTGATAAAAGGATTGAGTTAAACTCAAATGCACAATTTGGAGTCATAAACTCCGCAGATCCAGCAAAGATCGCCGAAAAAACCTACTATCTGGATGCAACACGAATCGCTGAAAAGCACGGTCTTTTTCACGCCGGCTGGGCAGTAATCAGCGCACCTATGAGCGGGGCAATTGCAAAGGCCTTGGAGATCGAATTCCGTTACCTCAAAGAGGCAATCCTAAGGGAGCTTGGAGAAAGGGCTGAGAAGAGCCTCGAGGCAGCAAAGGAGGCGTATGAGGTGGTTGAATGGATTTAGAGCCACTGATTTCCAGAACGAAACTCGGAGCGGCTGGAGAGACCGGATCATGGAGAAATTACAGGCCTGTAGTTAAACGGGAGCTGTGCAATGTTTGCAAAACTTGTCTTTCGTACTGCCCGGAAGGAGTTATAAACGAGATGATTGAAATAGACTATAGGTTCTGCAAGGGGTGTGGGATTTGCAAGGAGATTTGCAAACAAAAGGCCATAGAGATGGTACCAGAGTGAGGGTCCTGCTGACCAGCAACGAGGCAATTGCCGAGGCGGTAAGAATAGCTGAACCGGAAGTGATTGCGGCCTACCCCATAACACCGCAGTCCCCGATAGTTGAAAGACTCGCAGAGATGATCGCCAGCGGCGATCTTAGAGCGAGCTTCGTAAGGGTCGAATCGGAACACTCGGCAATGGCTGTGATCCACGGGGCTGCAACTGCCGGAGCCAGAGTTTTCACAGCCACTTCGAGTCATGGACTCGCCTACATGTACGAGATGTGCTGGTGGATTGCCGGATCAAGGCTTCCGGCCGTGATGGCAGTTGCAACGCGCTCCATAGGAGCTCCCTGGAACATTCACGGCGATCACACCGACATAGTTCTTCTGAGAGATACTGGGTGGATTATAGGGATGGCCGAAACTGCTCAGGAAGCTTTTGACATGACTCTTCAGGCCTTTTTCGTCAGCGAGGAAGTAAACATCCCGTTCGCAGTCGGAATAGACGCTTTCACAATGAGTCACACGGCAGAAGTCGTGGAAATATGGAACCCAAAAATCCCCGAAAGAAGGCAGGCCTACAGGGTTCTCCCAACTGACAGGTTCGCAGTTAATGCTGTAACCATGGGAAAGGCGAGAATGAAGGCTAGATATGATCTGGCCGTGGATCTCGAAAATTCCGCAAAGATTATAGAGAAATCAGATGCAGAATTCGGAAATCACGGCGGACTCGTCGAAAAGTACAGACTCGACGATGCCGATTACGTTGTCGTCATGATGGGGGGGTGGTGCGGGGATGCAAAGGATGCAATCGACGTGCTGAGAGGGGAAGGATACAAGATAGGGCTGCTAAGACTTCGGTTCCTCAGACCTTTCCCGAAGAAGGCAGTTAAGGAGTTGAGCGGGGAGGTTCTTGTGGTCGATAAGGGAAACAGTGACATTCGCGGTGTTTTGGGGATAGAGGTATCATCCTGCGGAATCGAAGCGAAGAATGTGGTTGCAGGCATTGGAGGAGTTGATGTTGGCGTGGAAGACTTCTGCAGGATCTTCAAGAACTTTGTAGAGGGTAGGATCGAGCTAGAGTGGTATCTATGATCCTTCCGGGAAACACTAGCTGCCAAGGATGCCCCATATCGCTCGCAATGCGCTGTTTGGATGAAATCGAGAATCCTGTGCTAGTAATTCCCGCAGGTTGTTCCACCGTCGTTGCAGGGCTGCATCCGAACTCCGCAATGAAAATTCCAGTGATCCATGTTCCCTTTGCATCAACAAATGCCGTTGCCTGCGGTTTGAAGGAGGCCTACAAGAGATTGGGCGTTGAAGCAAACGTGATCGCCTGGATGGGTGACGGGGCCGCCGACATAGGATTTGCAACTCTTAGCGCCTCCGCTGCAAGAAGGGATGATATAATAACCGTGGTCGTTGATAACGAGGCATACATGAACACTGGAACCCAGGCAAGCCTGAGCACCTTCTGGAAGGCAAAGACCACTACATCTCCTCTGGGGAAAGGAGACGAGAAGAGGGACCTTGCCCTAATAATGATTGCCCACAGAGCCGACTACGTCGCCACAGCCACCGTTGGCTACGTGGAAGATCTCCGAAGGAAGTTCAGAAGGGCCGGGGAACTGAAGGGTTTCAGATTTATCCATATTCACTGTCCCTGTCCTCCAGGATGGAGATTTCCAAGTGAAAAAACGATCGAAATTGCGAGAAAGGCTGTTGCAAGTGGAGCATGGGCCCTTTTTGAGTACTATAACGGCAAGCTCAGATTTTCCGGAGTAGGGAAGAGATACGTCGATAAGGGAAACAGAATCTCTCTGGCTGATTACCTGAGATCGCAGGGCAGATTCGAGCACTTGAGCGATGAAGACATTAATGAACTCGAAAACGCAATTGAAAAAGAGTGGGAGATTATTAGAAAATTCTCAAACGATTAAAATTAAATAAAGAAAGCTTTATATCCCCAAACGCAGAAAAGCAAACATGGCTTGGGATCAGTATATAGCGGTATTGATGCTGTTTTTGGGAATAGTCTACGGATACGTAAATCCCGGAAAAGAGAACAGAGTTGCAATCCTGATAAAGGCGTTGCTCATAGGAGTCGTGTTGGGCGTAATATTCGGGCTAATAGCAGCCTTCGTAACAGGGGAATCAGTAATCGCTACAACAATTTCGGGAACCATCGGGACTGTTATATTAATAGTAGTGCTCGCAATTTTCTTCATCATAGGAACCTTGATCGGAGACTGGCTGGAAGAAAAGAGGAAAAAACCGCAGCAGCAACCGCAG
>QNUZ01000039.1 GCA_004347865.1 Archaeoglobi archaeon
CCAATCATCGGACTGGCGGAACTCATAGCAAAGCGGGATCAGAGGACTCTGGAAGTTTACACCAAGTACCACGACGTTCCGCCTCAAGACCTGCTCACGCTGACAACTCCTGAGAGGATAGTCGAATACTTTGCAAGAGAAGCCCTGAGCGCCTTGAAAAGGATAGGTTACTCCATAGACTGGCGCAGGAAGTTTACCACAATGGATCCTGCGTATCAGAAGTTCATAGAGTGGCAGTTCTGGAGGCTAAAGGAACTGGGGCTGATAGAAAAGGGCAGCCACCCTGTGCGCTACTGTCCGAACGACCAGAACCCCGTCGAGGATCACGACCTGCTCACGGGTGAAGAGGCGAGCATAGTCGAGTTCACCGTAATAAAGTTCAGGCTCGAGAATTCGGATCTAATCTTCCCCTGCGCAACCCTCCGTCCTGAAACCATCTTTGGGGTCACGAACATATGGCTCAAACCGTCAAAATACGTAATCGCGAGGGTCGATGGAGAGAAGTGGATTGTGAGCAGGGAAGCCTTTGAGAAGCTGAAGTTCATGGACAGGCATGTTGAGCTGGTTGAGGAAGTCGATGCAAAGGAATTCATCGGAAAGAAGGTTATAGTACCGCTTGTCAACAGGGCCGTGCCGATTTTTGGGGCCGAATTCGTCGACATGGATAACGCCACCGGCGTGGTTATGAGCGTTCCAGCCCATGCTCCCTACGATTTCGTTGCTCTAAGGGATCTGGGCGCAAAGATAGAGCCGATCGTGATAATATCCTCGGGAAACAAAGATGTTCCGGCAAAGGAGATAGTTGAGGAGCTGAAAATCAGGGATCAGAACGACCCAGAGCTCGAAAAGGCGACCAAGATTCTATACAAGAGGGAATTCCACACCGGTGTGATGCTGGAAAATACGGGCAAGTTTGCGGGAATGAAAGTTTCCGAGGCCAAGGAAAAGGTTGAGAAGGAGCTGAAAGACCTGAAGGTCGGAGACGTCTTCTATGAATTCAGCGAGAAACCCGTTGTCTGCAGATGCGGAACGAAGTGCGTCGTTAAGGTTGTCAAGGATCAGTGGTTCCTGAGGTACTCGGATGAGGGGTGGAAGGAAAAGGTGCTCCAGCATCTCGAATCGATGACCATAATCCCCGACTACTACAAGGAGGAATTCAGGAACAAGATTCTGTGGCTTAAGGACAAGGCCTGTGCCAGAAGAAAGGGTCTTGGCACCCGCATTCCCTGGGACAGGGAGTGGCTGATAGAGAGCCTTTCAGATTCCACGATCTACATGTGCTACTACATCCTCGCGAAATTCATAAATTCAGGTCAGATAAAACCGGAAAACCTTACAAAGGAGTTTCTAGATTACGTTCTGCTTGGAAAGGGGAGTTTGGAATCTGCAAAAAACTCAGGACTGAGTGAGGATCTTATAAAACAGGTCAGAAGGGAATTCGAATACTGGTACCCTGTCGATCTGCGAAGCAGCGGAAAGGATCTCGTTGCGAACCATCTTCTCTTCTACCTCTTCCATCACGTTGCGCTCTTCGAAAAAAGCCTCTGGCCAAGGGCAATTGCCGTTAACGGCTACGTTAGCCTTGAGGGACAGAAGATGAGCAAGAGCAAGGGTCCGCTGCTCACGATGAAGAGGGCACTTGAAACCTACGGAGCAGACGTCACAAGGCTGTACATTCTGCACTCAGCAGAGTACGACAGCGATGCAGACTGGAAGAGCAGGGAGATTGAAGGGCTTTCCGCGAATCTCGAGCGGTTTTATGAGCTGGTAAAGGAGCAATATCTGAAGGAGCCAGCCGAAGTTACGAGGCTGGACAGATGGCTGGTCAGCAGATTTCAGAGGGCGGTGAAGGAGGTCACAGAGGCGATGGACAGGCTCCAGACCAGAAGGGCCGTAAACTTCGCCTTCTTCGAGATCATGAACCTTGTCAGATGGTACCTGCGCAGGGGCGGAAAAAATCTTTCGCTCATTCTGGATGACTGGATTAAGCTTCTCGCTCCTTTTGCACCGCACGTTTGCGAGGAGCTATGGCACCTGAAGCATGATAGCTTTGTCAGCCTAGAAAGGTATCCCGAATTCGACCCGGCGAAGATCGACGAGGAGGCAGAGAAGGCAGAGAAATACCTGGAACAGCTGGTTGAGGACATAAAGGAAGTGATGAAGTTCGTTGAGAAACCTAGGATCGTATACATACAACCTGCAGAAGAGTGGAAGCGCAGGGCCCTAGAGATTGCAATTGAAAAGGGGTTGAGCGAGGCAACGAAATGGCTGGTCTCCCAAGGAGTTGATAAAGCCGAGATTGCCAACTTTGCCAAGAGATTCAGAAGTGCCGAGCTGATTCCAAACGAGGAGAGAATAATAGAGGAGAACATAGATTTCTTGGAAAGGGAACTTCAGGTAAAGGTTTCTCTGCACTCAACAGCGATGCCGGCAGAAAGGAGGAGGATGGCACTCCCAGGAAAGCCCGCGATATACGTAGTTTAAATAGGTTTAATTTTTAAAGCCTAAAAATTTATAAGCGCATAAAACTTAGGAAACTCATGGCCGAAAAGGACACCATTGGTGCAGCCCTCAGCAGGTTGATCGTTTACGTTATAATTGCCGTTGTCGTGCTCGGAGTTCTGAACTGGATTTTCTACTATCTCATCCCCGACATCGTAGCGAAGTTCCCCGCGTTGCGCGGCCTTGCAGTCGTGGCAGACTTTGCGCCCTATGTGTTCATCATAGTAGCGCTCGCAGTAGGCTGGATGATCATATCTTCGATCGCATCGCTCTTCTACGCAATGACCGAGCCGAAATACGGCGTTTCAACGGCCTCAGCCCTGAAAAACATGATCAAGATCCTCGGAATCGGGGGCCTGTTTGCAGCAATTGCAGGCGGTGTCGCAGGCGGAGTGGCAGGGGTTGCACTTGGAGGTTTCATAGGCATGGTAGTTGGCTTTGCTACACAGCAGGTGCTCGGGCAGGCGATTGCAGGGCTATTCCTGCTTTTGGCAAGGCCCTTCAAGATCGGGGACAACGTCGACATGGCGGGCGAGAGCGACCTCATCGTGAAGGAAATCGGAACCCTTTTCACGGTAACAGAGCGAAAGTCGGACTCCAACATCGTTTTAATTCCGAGCACGATGATCATAGGCCAGAAGATCGTGATCAGAAAGAAAAAACAGTAGCTTTCGCAAATTTTTATTTTTTGGGTGACTGGAGTTTTCGGCTGAAAAAGAGAAAGATTAATTAGCAGAATTATTATGGGCAAAACGATGAAGGCTTCAGAAATAATGAACCCGAAGGTAATCTATGCAACTCTGCCAAGCACGAGAGACTCTGTTCTGCAGCTCTTCAAGGGTTATGGTATTTCAGCCGTTCCCGTTCTTAAGGATGGAAAACTCGCCGGCATCATCACCAGAAAGGACATCCTGAGGAAAATCGAGGAAGACCAGGTTGCGCTGCTGATGACCCCAAACCCGGTCACCGTTAGTGTCGACGACAGTGTGAAGAAGGTTGTTGAGATCCTCTGCTCAACGCCTTTCAGGAGGCTTCCCGTTGTCAAGGGGGACAGTCTTGTTGGAATAATCACCGTGAGGGATATAATCAAGAAGATTGCTGAAATGAACCTCGAGATCCCCGTAAGGAAATACGTTAGCCCACAGATAGTTTGCGTTTGGGAGGAAACCCCCCTGAAGGTGGTTGGGGAAATAATGAGGCTGGCAAATGCTGAAATATGCGGCGTGCTGAACGAAAACGAGGAACTCGTTGGTATTATGGACGAGAAGATCATGCTCAGCGAGGCTCTGATCGAGGACTACATAGTTCAGTCCACGCACTCCTCCTCCAGCGACACGGATGACAAGTGGAGCTGGGACGGAATGAGGGACTTGTCGGTCAGGTACTTCGAGGTCAGCGTTGTGAAGCTCCCGAAGGAACCGGTTAAGAAGTTTATGAGACCCGCGGATTTCGTCTATCCGCAGTCCAGCGCATCAAAGTGTGCTAGGAAGATGATAAAAAACGATCTCGACTGCATTCCCGTGCTCGATTCCGCAAACAGGGTATCGGGGATGGTAAGGGATAAGGATCTGATAAGGGTTCTGCTTGAGGTTCAGAAATAAGGAAGAGGTCAGGCAGTACGTCTGGAAGAAAATAGAGCCTTTTTGCGATTTTCCCAGCCCATACGGCAGAATACCGAATTTCAGGGATGCGAGAAAGGCCTGCGAGAGGATAAGGGAGCTTGAAGAATACAGAGCGGCAGAATGCGTTTTTTCTGCTCCGGATTCTGTGCTGTTAAGATTGAGGGAAATCGTTCTTGAAGACGGAAAAACTCTTCTTGCGGTTTTGCCGAGAATGAAGGATTTTGTGGTTCTGAGAGAGAGGGTTAAACCAACCATAGAAAGGCTTAAGCTGGGCAAAAAGGCAGATCTTAGCGAGCTCAGGGGAAAGGTCCGAATTTTTGCGCAGGGCTGCGTTGCCGTGGATATCCACGGAAACAGGATCGGAAAGGGTACCGGGTTTGGGGACATGGAATTCCAGCTGCTGAAGAAAGAGGGGGTTCTGGCCGAGGACGCCCTCTTCGTGGTTGTTGCCCACGACATTCAGGTTTTCGGCGATCTAGGCTATCTTGCGGAGGAACACGACGTAAAAGCGAACGTTATCCTAACCCCCACGAGAACCATAAGAGTCCAGTAGCTGCTTTACTATGGCAAAAACGTCCTTTTTGACTTCTTCGAGCCCTTTTTCTGCGTTTACGACAACCGTTCTCTCGTCAGCCAGTTTCAGGAAATTTTTCCTGACTTTCTCCAGATAATCCCGGGATTCAAACGCGGTGAGCTTTCCCCTGCGCTTTATTCTTCTGAGTGCAGTTTCAGGCGAAACGTCAAGTATAATTACAAGATCGGGTTTCGGCGCGAATTTTTCGTTCAGGGATCTTATCCTCTCAGCATCTATTCCCCTTGCAGACTGGTAGGCAATGTTTGAGTAGTAGTATCGATCCATCACAATGACTTTTCCCTTCTCAAGGGCAGGCAGTATTCTCTCTCTGACGTCGATTTCTCTGTCCCGCAGAAACAGATCCAGTTCCTCTTCCGGAGGGAGCCTTTGAGCGGATTTCCTTATTTTCTCCCCGTAGATGCTATCAGATGGCTCTTTCAGCAGTATGGCGTCATAGCCAACAGCATTCAAAAAATCAACAAGCTCTTTTGCAATCGCTGACTTTCCCGATCCGTCAATGCCTTCAATTGCAATCAGGATACCCTTTTTCACATCCCAAAAATTCCCTTTTTTCGTTATAAAGCTTTACCCGGGGGGCTTGCCCTTCAGGCGGCGGGTCAGCCAGAGAGCTTCATCAGGAGCCAGTTATCCTTTCCCACTTTTTCGAATTTCAGAAGAACGTAAACTCCTTTCAGCTTCTGCCCGTTCAGTCTGAACTTTATCTCCTTATCGGTCCTCTTGAGGAGCTCGTATTCTCCTCTATCCCAGATTTTCACCGAGCCCTTTCCATAACCCTCGGCTATTTCCCCTTCGAAATCCATGTACTCTATGCTGTGATCCTCAACCTGAATTGCTAGCCTTTTTTCTCCCTTTTCTGGGAAATCCTTTGGGATTGCCCAGCTCTTTGCAACTCCATCCATCTCAAGGCGCAGATCGTAGTGGTGCTTTTTTGCAAAATGCTCCTGAACGCAGAACTTCACGAATGACAGCCAACTCAGAGATTCTTAACCCTTGTGGACAAACCTTTTTATCTTGGGAGAGATAGCCTTTCGATGAAACTGCTAATCTGCCCGATGTGCTATTCCAAAAATGTTGAGCTCGATTCCGGCGGCGTTTCGGGGAAATACTTCTGCAAGGATTGCGGATACGTGGGTAGCTTCATTCTGGAAATGAGTGAAGGGGATTACGAAGAGATGCTAAAATCAAAGGGAGAAGATTTTAAATTTAGAAGCGAAAGAGATAAAGACCGAAATCCAACAAAAAAGCATTAAGAATTTTCAATTTAGAAAAGCTTATAAAATCGCTGCCTGATGCAGGCGCATGACAGGTCTTGAAACAGCGATCCCTGAGGAACCGAACCTTTTAGTATCGATTGGGCTTGGCATAATTCTTGCCCTCGTTTTGATTCTACCCTTCAGAGTTAAGAAAATCGAGGAAAACCTTGAACCATTTTTCCTTGTGATGGGCATAATTGCAGTAACTATCAGCAATCTCTGGAGCATAAATCTGATCATTGAAGCCCTTGAAGCCCCGGTGAAAATTGCAGAAGTCTACGGAATCCCGGTAGGCATTTTCCAAGTTGTGCTCATCGTGGGGCTGATAATCCACTACTACCACAAGCCGATATACTCGGCGCTGGTGGCGGCGATGAAAAAGATTGGAGTGAGAACCTTTGCATTTATATTCGTTGTTCTCTTCGGTCTGATCTCAAGCATCATTTCGGTCATCCTCTGTGCCGTTCTTCTTGCCGAAATAGCCCTCGTGATGCCTCTTGACAGAAAGAAAAAGGTGGAGTTCATAGTAATCGCCTGTTTCGCTGTCGGCCTTGGAGCGGCGTTGACCCCTGTGGGAGAACCGCTCTCAACAATAGCCATTAAGAAGCTTGCCGGAGAACCCTACCATGCGGACTTCTTCTTCCTGTTCAACATCCTAGCACACTACATAGTTCCTGCAATAATCGTACTTGGCATATATGCAGCATTCAGAGTTGGAAAGAGCACCGAAAGCATCGGCGTTCCCGAGTATACGGAGACCCTCAGAGGGGTAGTAGTGAGAGCTGTAAAGGTATACACGTTTGTTGCCGCGCTCATCCTGCTCGGCGGAGGATTCACTCCGTTAATAGTCTGGTACATATCAAAGATCCCACCGGAAGTCCTCTACTGGGTAAACATGGTTTCAGCTGTTCTGGACAACGCAACGCTCACGGCTGCAGAAATTGGTCCATCACTGCAACTGAAGCAGATTCAGAGCGCTCTGATGGGCTTGCTGATTGCTGGAGGTATGCTGATTCCGGGAAACATTCCAAACATAGTCTCGGCAGGCAGAATGAAGATAACTTCAAGCGAATGGGCAAAGGTCGGCGTGCCCCTCGGCCTGGTTCTGATGGTTGGCTACTTCATTATAATCTTCTTCATCGGATTTTAATTTTTTAAAAATTTTTGGCCAAAAAAGAGGGATTCAGGAAATTCCGCAGCGCAGAATGATTTCTGACAGATCCATTACGGCAACCCTGTCCTTAAGCCCCTCATCTTTAGCTGCATCATCCAGCATGGCCTTGCACGCTGGGCATGCAACGGCAATTATCTCCGCTCCAGTTTCAGCCGCCTCCCTCACCCTCTCTCTTGCAGGGCTGTAGCTGCCCCTGAGTAGATCGAATACGAAATTACCGCTCCCGCCTCCGCAGCAGAAAGAATTCTTTCTGTTTCTCTCCATTTCCACTAATCTCAAGCCTGGAACGGAATTCAGCACTTCCCTTGGCTCCTCGTAGATTCCATTGTATCTCCCTAGGAAGCATGGGTCGTGGTAGGTTACGGTTTTTCTCAGCTCACCGGGCTTAATCTTACCACTCTGGATCAAATCCCGCAGAATCTGCGAGTAGTGGAAAACCTCAAAACCTTCGTAGCTTTTAATGGCATTGTATGCGTGCGGTGAGATTGCGATAACCTTTTGCACTCCAAGCTCACTCATAGTCTTCTTGTTTCTCTCAGCAAGCTCCTGAAACAGCCCCAGTTCTCCCAGCATGAAAACTTCGTTTCCGTCGCAGCATTCATTCTCTCCGAGAATGCCGAATGAAACTCCCGCCCTTTCCAGGATTTCCACGAAGTTCTTTGCCATCGATCTTCCCCTGTCCTCGTAGGAGCACTCGCATCCGAGGAAAAGCAGATAATCATCGCCGTCATACTTCTTAGCTCTGAGCCAGTCTGCTCTCTGCTTTCTTGGCAGACCCCAGGGATTCCCGTATTTCCTTATGTTTTCCAGAAAGTCCCTCACGAAGGGAGGGGCAAGACCCCTTTCAAGGATTTCCCTCCTAGCCGAAACGATCCAGTCCACGATTTCATCCTTAAAACCCATTCTGCAATTCTCCGCACAGTTTTTGCATGCAGTGCAGGAAAAAATGATCTCCGAAAGATGTTTCGAGAAATCTACTTCTCCGTTCAGGAATGCCCGCGTGAGCCAGAGTCTCCCCCCGGGGGAGAAGCTCTCGAAGCGGAATCTCGCGTAAGGCGGGCAGTTGTACTTCGAGAAGTCATCTGGGAACTTGCAGTACCCGCATCTGAAGCATCTGTGGATGTCCATCATGGTTCCACCTCCCAGTTTCCCGGATTCATTATGCCGTTGGGATCCAGGAGGCCCCTAATCTGTTTCATCAGCTCCGCGGCATTTTTGTCCATCCTCTCCAGAATCATCTTCTGGGCAAAAAGCTCGGGCTTCCAGGGAATGCCTCCCAGCTCCAGCGTGGCCAAATAGGATTCATGAAGGGCCTCTTTGGCCCTTTCCATGCTCGCCCTGTCTGCCCTGTTGAACGGAAAGCTGAAGGAGAACATCATGCAATGTCCCCTGCCCACGATCCTTCCAACATGCCCGTAGGTGATTTCGTGTCTTTTTGCAATCTCCTTGAGCTTACGGAGCGCTTCGGCGAATTTCTCAACCGGGATTATTGCCCCGCAATATACGAATCCCCCTCCTTTCATCACGTCTGCAAATCTTGTCACGCTCGATGCCGGCTTCTCAAGAAAATCCTCCTGCACATCTGGAGTCAAAAACATGAAACCGCCGTCCCTGCTCCTTATATAGTTCATTACGGAATTCCAGAGCATTTTTCTTTTGAATTCTATTTCCTCTTCGCTGTCCCCGTTGAAGTATATCTGAACGAGCACGACGTCCCTGAACATCATCGGATACGGCTGCTCCATTGTGATAACGTCTTCAGCCATCTCCGTGTGCGTTATTCTGTACACAACGTCAGCAACCTTTTCCGGATCATCCAGAACGAATACCTCGATATCTCTGAGCCTCTTTCTCGGATATAGCCTCAAACCGAGCTTTGTTATTATACCCGTCGTTCCAAACCAGCCAAGAAAAATTCCGGCCAGATACGGCAGCGGCTCTACCGCAAACCAGTACGGACTGAGGGAGCAGGAACCTATTCTGCAAATCTTTCCAGTGGGCAAAACGATCTCAAGGCCGGTTACCATCGTGGAGTTGAATCCGTATAGCTGCGAAAGATTCCCCTGGCCGTGAATCAGGATGTTTCCAACCACCGTTGCCGAGGGCGGAGCATCTGGCATGGAATGGCAGAGATCAGGGTAATTCCTTTCGAGAAATGCCTTCAGCTTTCCCTGAGTAACTCCCGGTTCAATCACGGCATATCTTCCAAGCCTGTTTACCTCAATTATTCTGTCCATTCTCCTGAGGTCGACGACAATGCCTTTCCTTATAGGAACCGCGAGTCCCGAAAGGGTAAGAGAAGCCCCAACAGGGATTAGCGGGATTTTGTACTTGTTTGCCAGCAAAACGATTTTCTGAACCTCCTCAGCGCTTCCGGGCATCACCACGAAATCCGGCTTCTCCCTTTCCGTCAGCCCCGAATCTCTGGAATATATGTATAGCTCCTCCTCATTCCTGGAGACGAACTCCTCCCCGACTATATCGACAAGGGCCTTGTAGATGTCCATAATTCACCTCCTAAGCCCTCTTGAGGGCAAGCTTGCAGAGTTCGTGGATCATTACCGGTTTTATCCCCTTCTCCTCAACCCTTTTCGCAAGGCTGGAATAGCAGGCCGGACAGTTGAAAACACAGTATTCCGCATTTGCCCTTGCCATGTCCTCGACATTTCTTTTCTGAACGTCGACAAAGAGGTCGTATCTCTGAAGGCTCCTAATTATACCGCCGCAGCAGAGCGCGTTCTCGCGGTCGTACTTTCTTTCAACCCTCTCTGCCCCTATGAGCTCGAATATTTTGTCCAGATAGTGCTCTTTCCAGGGTGTTAGGCGGGTAGAGCAGTTTCTTTGATAAGCCACTTTAACGTTCAAGGGTTCGATCTCGCTTTCGCGTTTCTTAAGATTCTCGTAAAGGTACTCGAAAAAGTGAACGGGCTTGAAGGGAACGTGTATTCCGTAGGCGTTTGCGTAGGATGTGAAGGTCGAGTAGCACTCGTCGTGGAAAAAGACGACTTCTTTGAAGCCATGGTTTGCGATGTTTTCGATTATTTTTGGAAGCCTCTCCCTTATGATCGACGGCTTTCCGAAGTGAAGATAGACGAGCTGGCAGAAAAAGTGCCTCCCCAGAATGACGGACACATCCTCAAAAAGTTTGCCCTGGATCGAACCGATGTACTCCGGAAAGAGACAGAGGGAGATAACCGGTTCCTTTGCACCGGGGAAATGCGGGAAATCCTTCTTTCCCGGAATCGCAAGGTTGATCCACTGCCTTAAAATAGGCCTCGGTGCCGGGAAAATTCCCTTTTTCTCCTGAAGATCTGTTATCAGATAGAAGGGGTGATTCCCCCTCTTGCAGTATTCCTCACACGCGTAGCAGGTCGCGCATTCGTGAAGAACAACTGAATCCTCTCCGTTTATCAGCTTCATAATCTCTCTTTTAGCCTCTTCCACATCAAAATCCATGTACTGGCATCTTACGAGGCAGTCAACGGTTGTGCAGTCTTCACAAACGGCTCTGTCGAATTTCAGTTCAAACATGGCGGAAAGTAGACTTTAACCATATTTAAAATTTTCTTGATTTTCTCAGATTTTGAGGGCCTATGAGAAGACCTGCAGTTCAGCTGCTTTCGCGAGTTCTTTTTTCATTTTTTAATTCCTCCAAACATGGCGCTTGAATACAAGAAGACTTAGGCAATCCCGCTACCCTACTTTATTACAGAATTTCAGGAATCCGAGCCCTCTTCTACAACTCACTTTTTCCAGTCAACACTTATGCTCTTTAATATATACCCCCTTCATCCCTTCATTTTTGCCGATTCCTCCAAGTCCTCTCGAATTTTCGGGGCGTCTCATTCAAAATTATTACATGAAATCTTTTAAATTAGAAAAATAATGTGTGAATATCTTTTATACTTAAAATTAACCACTAGAAAAATTAATAAACAAATTTAGAATTTATTTAGTATATTATACTATTAAAATTTTAATTAAATAAACTAACTAATTAAATTTTTACTTTAAAATTAAGTGTTCTTAAAAAATTTGTTCCAATTATTGTGTAATAAGACGATTTTAGGTTACCCTAAATCTGCGAAACTTAGCAACTCGGTTATTCCAAAATTTATGTGAATAAGGGGGTTTCTGCGAAAACAGGGGGGGTTAACTGCAAAAAGTGCCGAGGTTCACAGATTTTGGGGCTTGAGCTCATGGTTTTATTACAAAATTTGTGTAATAGAAAAATTTTACTTAAAAATCAAATTGAAGAAATCATATATATGCAGAAATGCAATTTTATAAGATAATTAATAAAGCTTATAAATTAAAATACTAAATTTAACCTATAAAATTTAATTAATTCAATTAAAAAACATAATTTTAACAATTATTTTTATTTCAATTTATAGAATATTGCCTAAATATGATACCTCGCGTGGAGTGAGTTTTCAAAAACAATAGTGGATTAACCCAGAGGGCAGAGTGTGTCATCTTGTTATCGATCACTTGGGGGGAAAAAGTGAGAGCCATCAATATTCAGGGGAGAGAGCCTTAAAAGGCTTTACGAGGCGAAAACCTTTATCAAAAAGCTCCGAGATGTGAATATCTACTACTTTGAGATGCAGCTTGTTTGGCTCTTGCGCACTCCACAGGCTTGTTGAGTACTGTAAGGGGGTCGACAGTCCTCCCGTCTAGCAATCCAGCCGCAACAATAGCACAACCGACCTCGGATAGAAACCGATGGTTCCATGTATTATGCAAAAGCATTTAAACGATTTCGGCAGTAAACAGCAAGAAAAAATTTACATTTATGCAGAATTATAACATAAAAGAAAGGTGGCACCATGAAGGAAGGAAAGGGCGATGGAGCTGATAGAAAAAGCATAAGAAAGAGAAAGAGGATGATAAATACGGTCGTAGACTTCATCACAGATCTCTGCCCGAAGGAGTTCAACAGCCGTGAGGAACTTTTATCCGCTCTGGAAGAGATTGAAAAGAGTGGATTCCAGGTTAGCTATTCTTCGGAGGAGGAGGTTGATCTCTACGATGTTATCGATTTCATTTCAAATGC
>QNUZ01000004.1 GCA_004347865.1 Archaeoglobi archaeon
TCTTCGTCAGCGATAAAGCGCTCAATCAATCCTATCCCGCATCCATCATCCTCAAATTCAGCGCCGGCTCCCAGCAGGCTGCAATTTCAAAGCAGATAGGCCTGGAAATTGAGAAGGATAGCATGCTCTCAATCCTGAAGGTGGAGAGCTATCTAACTCCCTCAAAGACCGTGCAGTCTCAAACAACGCAATCGATGCCCAGCAGCGTATCTCCTCTGCTTTCTAGCCTGATACAGACACAGCAGAGTTCGCAGATTGTAACGATAAACTCAAGAGGCGCTGTATTCGTGGAATTCAAAAGCTTTGAAAATCTGCAGGATGCTGTGGCGATTTTGAGCTTTGAGAACCCGCTGCTCCAGCCCGAAAATTCACCTTACATTGGGAAAATAGACAAAGGAGAAAAAAAGACGGTTATTTTCTACGTTAAATCCCTAGCTCCCGCCGGAAGCTATAGGGGCAGCTTTTTGCTGAAGTACAGGAACGAGCTCGGTGAGGAAGTTGTCACCCCGCAGGAATTCATAGAGGTGAACGTAAAGCCATCCATAATAAACGTTGAAAAGGTCGATTCAACTCTTGCTGTCGGTTTGAGGGGAGATCTGAGGGTTCTTTTGAAGAACCAGATTGGCTATCCGGTTAAATCCGCAGAATTCTATCTCATCGCCCCCCCATCACTAACGGCACTCAGTCAGAGCTCTTATCTCGATGCCATTGCCCCTGCAGAGGCAAAGGAGGTAAAGTTCAGGTTATCCGTTTCCGAGGACGCCCTAGGGGGATACTACAAGCTCTACCTTGTTGCAAAGTACAAGCTGGGCGATGCCGAGGACCTGATAAGCCCCATTGAGGTTCCGGTATTCGTTGCTCCGAAGACTTCCGCATTTGAAGTTCTGAGCATAGAGAGCGAGCTCTATCCCGATTCAACCGGTGAGGTGGCCGTGAAGCTGAAGAACTCGGGTGGAGCCGCGGCAAGAAATGCCGTCGTGGAGCTTCAGGTTTTGCCTCCGTTAACTGTCGCTGGAGTTAGCTCGATTGCAAGCATGATCGGCCAGTCCCAGCCAGGAGTTTACTTCGTGGGAACGATAAATCCCGGAGAGGTCGTTGTTGCAAAGTTCAGGATAGAGGTCAGCAAGGACGCCGGGGCGGGCTTTTATCCTGCGACGATAACCGTGAGCTTTGATGACGAGGGAGGGTACAAGCAGAAGTCCAACCCGATAACAGCTTCGATAGAGGTCAAGGAGAGGCCTATACTTAACGCGGTAACGATCACAGCCTTGGTCCTGGTCCTGATCGCGCTCTTCGCGATTGTGAGGTTTGCAAGAAAGAGAAGAAAAGCATGAGCGAAGGTAGCCTGATAAGGAGCTGGATAGCATTCCTGCCTGTAAGCTTGGGGCTATTCATGGTACTTCTGGATGTCAGCGTACTCAACGTTGCGATGCCCAAGATTGCCGAGGACTTCAACGCAAAAATGTCGGATTTGCAGTGGATACTGAATTCCTACACGCTTACGATGGTCGTTCTGCTGGTTATAGCGGGAAGAATTGGGGACATGTACCGCAGAGACAGGCTTTTCATTCTGGGAATGGTGATATTCACCGCAAGCAGCTTCCTCTGCGCCCAGTCATGGAGCATAGAATCGCTTGTCTTCTTCAGAGTCATTCAGGCCGTCGGAGGGACGATTCTGAGCGCAAATACTCTGGCAATTGCAGTTGAGCTTTTTCCCCCGGGAAGAAGGGGGACGGTGATGGGTCTTAACTCGATTCTGATGGCCTCAAGCTTCACCCTTGGCCCAATAATCGGCGGATGGCTCACCACCCACCTCAGCTGGCACTGGGTGTTTTACATAAACGTGCCCATAGGGATAATTTCAGTGATTGCAGCCTGGTTCACAATCCCGCCGCTGGGTGCCAAGGAAAGGATGCCGATAGATTACCTCGGAGCTGCAATTCTCGCCTTAGCTCTTGGTTCGCTCACCCTCGGGATAATAGAGGGGCAGAACTGGGGTTGGAGCGACGAGAAAACGCTCGCATGCTTTGTGATCTCGATTCCCTACCTTGTAGCCTTTGCCTTACGAGAGGCTACTTACGAATACCCCCTGCTTGATCTCAGCCTGTTCAAAATTCGCAACTTCACGGTCGGATGCTTGGCCACCTCGATCCTTTTCTTCGGGATGTCAGCATCGATCTTCGTAATTCCCTACTTCCTTCAGGGAATAAAATCCCTCACTGCCGAAGAAGCTGGCTACTGGATGCTTGCAATGCCAATAATGAACACCTTTGTTTCTCCAATCGCCGGAAGGCTGAGCGACAGAATGAACCCGAAGTACCTGATGTGCTTTGGACCGCTGCTTTTCTCATTCGGAATGCTAAACCTGATGGACCTGAAAGTCGAGGTTTCCTACTGGGAATTCTTCGCCATGCTCGTGCCGCTCGGAATAGGCAACGGGATGCTGATCTCACCAAGTTTCAACGTGATGATGGCCTCGATTCCGCTTAAGAAAGCCGGAGTTGCGAATGGAACGCTGAGATCCGTTAACACACTCGCTCAGGCAATGGGAATCGCTGTCGGCGGCGTTTTGCTCACAAGCAAAATGAAAGAGTGGATTCCGGGCTACGGAAACCAGATACCAGACCCGGGAACAATGAACCTCCTCTCGCTACTGGCAATCTCGGGAAATTCTGCACCGCTAATCGAAATGGTCGAGGGGTTTATGGATAGCTTCAAGTTCGTCTTCTCGATAATGATCTGGCTCCCTGTTCTCGCATCGCTCGTCATATTCGTCTTTCTCAGCAGCGAGGAGCATCTCAACAGCATGAGGGCTAAAAATTTTTAAAACTCACCCAATTATCGTGGCCCACGGAGAGGATCACGTGCTCAGGGTTTTAAAGATTGCAAGGTTCATAGCTGCTAAGGAGGGGGCAGATATCGAGGTCGTCTCCAAGGCAGCGCTGCTTCACGATTCCTTCAGGAATGGGGAAAAACACGCGTTAAAGGCTGCAGAGTTTGCAAGGAAACTTCTGAGCGAAGAAGGCTACGGAGAAGAATTCATAGAGGCTGTAGTCCACGCTATCGAGGCCCATTCTTTTTCCGGGAGAATAGAGCCGAGGACGCTTGAAGCAAAGGTTCTGAGCGATGCTGACAAACTCGACGCAATCGGCGCAATCGGTGTTGCAAGGGCCTTCATGGTGGCGGGAGAGAGAGGTAGAGGCATTGAAGAAACGGTCAAGCATTTCGAGGAGAAGCTTCTGAAGCTGAAAGACTTGCTTTACACGGAAACTGCGAGAAAATTGGCTGAGAGGAGGCACGAGTTTTTAATTGCTTTCTACAGAAAAATTAAGGAAGAGCTTGATTTTGAGGATCTGAAATAGTCGATTTCACCCCGCCAAAGGTCGAAATTCCTTAGGGCGTTCCCCGCATCTCTTCGGGACTACATCTGCGGGGCAGTCAGAGATCCGTTCTAGTCTAGCATTAACTTTCATCCCTTCCCTCCTCTTTTCATGGGAGGGTCTTCGGGGTGAACGGATGCTCCTGCATCCATCTGGTACCTGCAGAGCAGGTTCTGATCCGCTGAGCTTACCCTAGCATAAATCGCGACCTTGCCTTTTGGTGCTCTCTCGCTCTCAGGATACCTGTATTTACTGCCGGGCGTTTTAATGTACTTGATCTTCCCTGAGTAAGCCCACTTCTTCACAGCTACGTAAGATACACCGAATATCTTAGCAAGTTCACCGGTCGTGTAGAGCTTCTCAAACATTCAGTCAATAGAAGACAACGCTAGTTAATAGAACAATAAAACTACGCTAGAATGAAGCAGTTTCTATACTCCCATTTAAAAGCTTCTCCATCATCCCAACCTTAAAGGGCGAGGCTTTCAGTTGTAAAGCTTTTAAATTCATTATTGAAATTTTTTAAGTATGGGTGGTCTGATCTCAAAGGCCGCAGAGCTGTCAGAGCTCATCCGAAAGCAGAGTGAGGTAATGGTTGTCACGCACATCGATGCAGATGGTATAACTGCGGGATCCATAGCCTTAAAGGTGTTGAAGAAAGCTGGAATAGAAACTGAAATACGATTTCTGAAGCAGCTGGATAAAAAGGAGATTGATAAAATTGCAGACGAAGGGAAATTTGTTTGGTTCACAGATCTCGGAAGCGGACAGCTTAGCATGCTTAGAGATATGGACTTCGTGGTAACAGATCACCACATTCCTGAGTTCAGCCATGAAAGACAGCTAAATCCGCATGATTTTGGATTAGACGGCAGCATTGAGATGGGAGGCGCAATGACGACTTTTCTGGTAGCGAGCAGAATTTTTCCGTCCGCAAGGCTCGGGGCTTTAGCTATCGTGGGTTCGGTGGGGGATTTGCAGGACTCAAAATTCGGAAGACTGGTAGGATTGAACAGAAAAATAGCGGAGAAACTTATCGGGAAGAGCATTGAAATTCGGAAGGATCTCAGATTCTTTGGAAAGCAGACAAGGCCTTTGGCAAAAATGCTCGAGTACAACACGGATCCGATTATTCCGGGAATAAGCGGGAATGAAGCTGGCTGCCTGAAATTTCTTTCTGATTTGGGTATAGACCCTTGGCTTAGATGGATCGACTTGAGTATCGAGGAAAAAAGGAAAATTGTTTCTGCTCTGGTGAAGCACTGTATGAGCCTTGGAATGGGCTACGATGAGATAAAGAGGATTGCGGGTGAATGCTATCTTCTTATTCATGAAGAAGAGGGCACTGAGAAGAGGGATGCGATGGAATACTCAACCCTTTTGAATGCAACTGCAAGATATGACGAAGCGGAGATAGGCTTGGGAGTTTGTTTTGGAGATGAAAAGGCGTTTAATAGGGCGAGAACTCTGCTTCAGAATCACAGAAAGAACTTATCAGAGGGACTTAGGCTAGTGGAGGAGATTGGGATCCAAGAGCGAAAGAACATCCAGTTTTTCCATGCAGGTAAGGACATAAGGGACACAATTGTTGGAATAGTTGCTGGAATGAGTCTGATTAAGAACCCAAAGAAGCCAATAGTTGCTTTTGCTGAAAACGAGGAAGGGATAAAGGTATCCGCAAGGGCAAATTATCGGCTTGTTGAGAGGGGTTTGAACCTCGGCAAGGCTATAAAGATCGCCGCGGAGAGGGTTGGAGGAACAGGCGGCGGTCACAGCGTTGCCGCCGGGGCCCTGATACCGCAGGGAATGGAGAAAAAATTCTTGGAAGTATTTGACGAACTCATAGGCCAGCAATTAAAATAGAACCCTTTCCAGGTCTTCTCCTCCAAAGAAGTATTCCTGAATGCCATCGTAGATGTCTTCCATCCCATAACCTTTGAGCGCAGAAACCGCTACGAGCGGTCTGAAAAGCCCTGAATCCTTGAGGATCCTCAGAAGCTCTATGCTAAGCGTTTTTGTCTCAAGAGAGCTGGAGAGATAGTCCAAATCAGAACTCCATCTGAGGATTCTCTCCACTTCCTCATCTCCTAAGACGTCTGCCTTTGATAGAACGGTTATTTGCGGTATTTCAAGGCGAAAAACGGCTGAATTTGCCATGAATAGCTGGGAAAGAAAGCCAAATGGAGTTTTGGAGACTATTGGATCGAAAAGAAAGACCATTATGCTACTTCTTCTATCAAGAGCATCTATCAGGATTTTACTGCTCTCCCTAAGCGTGAAGATCTCCATCTGACCTGGAGTGTCTATTAAGACAAGGTCTGGCTGCGAAAGGTCAATTTCGTATTTTATCTCGTCGATCAGCGTCACAAGAAGATCTGAGGAGATTATCTGGGCCCCGTTTGGCCCAACGTTGTATTTTTGCATTATATCCTCGAGCGTGAACCACTCCCTGACGTCAATGTCTGCCGGGTATGGAACATAGTCCGCCCCCGGATCGAGATTTATTCGCATCAAGTTGACCTTAATCGAATCAAGCCAGTCTCCAAAGGCCTTTGTCAGATAGCTTTTTCCTGAGCCAGCAATTCCAACGAAATATACGATGATTTGCTTCATCATCGAGATTTCTCGTGGAACAAAAAGTTTATTACCGAAAGGAATTGCAAGGCATATGGAGTTCAGAGTTGGCGAAGCTCTGATCGGTGAGGGCTATGAAGTTGCTCACGTTGACCTTTTAATCGGCACAAAAGATAGTCCGGTTGCAACTGCTTTTGCGAACGCCCTTGCAACGCTTTCAGCGGGCCACACACCCCTTCTCGCAGTTTTAAGACCCAATCTGATCACAAAACCTCCGGCCGTTATAGTTCCCAAGGTAACTGTTAGGAATATGGAGCAGGCTGAACTGATCTTTGGCCCTGCACAGGCTGCAGTTGCGAAGGCGGTTGCCGATGCTGTGGACGAAGGGTATATCCCGAGGGAAAAGGCAGAAGACTACCTGATAGTTGTGAGCGTTTTCATTCATCCTCTGGCCAAAAACAAGCATAAGATTTACTACTACAACTACGGAGCGACAAAGCTGGCGATCAAAAGAGCTATGCAGAACTTCCCGGATGTGGGTACGATGCTCTACGAGAAGGATCGCAGCTATCATCCATTTGTTGGAAGAAAGCTGACTAAGCTCTGGGATCCGCCCTATCTGCAGATAGCCCTAGACATTCCAGAGCTTGAGGAAGTAATTTCAGTGCTTTCGCAGATTCCGGAAAGCGACCACATAATCTTTGAGGTCGGAACACCCCTAGTTAAGAAATACGGGTGTGAGGTAGTTCTTAAGCTCAGAGATGTAAAGCCCGATGCCTTCTTCATTCTGGATCTTAAAACTCTCGATGTTGGAAATCTTGAAGCCAGAATGGCTGCAGACGCTACAGCGAACGCTGTAGTTATCTCAGGTCTGGCACCGATCAGCACAATTGCCAAAGGTGTTAGCGAAGCGAAGAAGACGGGGATGCTTGCAGTTGTGGATATGCTAAACGTAGAGGATCCGGTGAAGAGAATGGATCAGATAGCAAAAGAAACGTTGCCCGACGTCGTCGAGCTGCACAGAGCTATAGACAGCGAGCAGAGCGTTCCACCATGGTCCCTCGCAAAAGAGATAAAGAAATACAGGGTTCTTGTAGCTGTTGCGGGAGGTATAAAGCCTGAAAATATAACAGAGGTTATCTCGGCTGGGGCTGACATTGTAGTCGTTGGAAGAGCGATTACAAAGGCAAGGGACGTTGAAGGGGCCGTGAGAAGGTTCATGACCCACCTCAAGCCCGATACGGATCAGTTCAGAATCATGACAGACTTCTAGTATGATCTTCATAAATTTCAAGGCCTATAAAGAGGCCTTTAGCAGGAAGGCATTAGAGCTCGCAAAGATAGCTGAGAACGTTGCGGAGAAGAGCGGGATATACATCGCAGTAGCCGTTAACTATCTGGATCTGCCCCTTGTTGCTAAAAGCGTGAATATTGACGTCTTTGCCCAGCACATCGATCCAGTGGATTTTGGAAGCTTTACTGGTGCCGTGAATGCGGAGATGATAAAAGAGTACGGAGGGAGGGGGAGCTTGGTGAATCATTCTGAGCGAAGGATGAAGCTTGCAGATATCGATTTTTGCGTCTCAAAGCTTAGAAGTCTGGGAATGAAATCAATAGTCTGCACGAACAATGTTTCCACAACTGCTGCCGTCGCAGCGCTTAAACCTGACTTTGTGGCTGTAGAACCGCCCGAGCTCATAGGCTCAGGCATAGCTGTCAGCAAAGCGAAGCCCGAAGTCGTTGAGAATGCAGTAGCTTCAGCCAAGAACATCTGCAAAGAAGTTAAGGTGCTTTGCGGGGCGGGAATTACAAATCATGAGGATTACGTTAGGGCTCTCGATTTGGGAGCGGACGGTGTTCTACTTGCAAGCGGTATCGTTAAGGCTAGGGATCAAAAAAAGGCGCTTGAAGAGCTCGCTGGGTTGATTTAGTTTGCTCTAGTGTTCCCTGTATAGCTCCTTTTTCGCTTTTTTCAGTTTTTTGTTTCTTTCGTTCTTGCTTGGAGAATCATTCAGGAGCTCCTCAAGCTCCTCATCCGTTACTGGTCTTATGTCCTCAAAGTACTCCTTAAACTTTTTCGCATGCTTCATGCTTGACTCTAAACAAGAATCGGTGGGCATGCAATATAATTTTTTCTATCTCTATTACTGTAACCACTCCTTTTTGAGTTCAGAAAAGTAACCCCCATCAATCGCTTTTCGAATCTCATCCATCAGCTTTACAAAAAAACGGACATTGTGATAGGAAGCTAGTCGGAAATAAGTTAACTCGTTCGATACGAAGAGATGATGCAGATAGGCCCTCGAGTAATTCTGGCAGACAAAGCAGTCGCAGGCAGGATCTAGTGGACCCTTGTCTTTTCTGAAATCTGCATTTTTTATGTGAACTCTGAATTTGTTCTCTACGTTCCCCCCGGCTTCGGGTGAGATGTAGATAACACCCCTTCTTGCCCATCTTGTCGGAGAGACGCAGTCGAACATGTCAATTCCCCTCTCTACAGATCTGAATATGTCTTCCACCGCTCCGATGCCAAGAAGATGTCTTGGTCTCTCTTCGGGAAGCAGAGGCACAACCCATTCTAGAATGTTTAGCATGTCTGCCTTGCTTTTCCCCAATGAACCGCCAATTCCGTAACCGTCGAAATCGTACTTAAGTATGAACTCCACGGACTTCATTCGGAGATCCCTGTACTCTCCTCCTTGGATAATTCCGAATATTGCCTGGTTTCTGTCGTAGCATTCCAAGCATCTCTGTATCCATCTGTTTGTTCTCTCCAGCGCTTTTGCTGTATATTCTTTGTCTGAGAGCGGGGAAGTGCATTCATCGAAGACAAAAACAATATCGGAACCTAGATTCGATTGAATTTTCATCGATTTCTCGGGTGTGAGTCGCATGAAATTTCCGTTTATGGGATTTCTGAAGCTGATCCCATCGTCGTCAATCTCTACCCATTTCTCTCCTTTTTTGCAGACATTTCTCAGCCTTTCGAGAAAGATGTTGTCAGCAATCTTCCCTATTCCGTGTTCCATTCCAAAACCCAGAGAAAAAACCTGAAAACCGCCCGAATCCGTTGCTATAACACCGTCGAATTTCATGAACTCGTGAAGCCCACCCATCTCCCTTATGACTTCATCCCCGGGTTTTAGGTGCAAATGGAACGTGTTTGCCATTAATATTTCGACTCCGATTTCCTTCAGATCTCTGGAATCCAGTGCTCTGACGCTTGCAAGCGTTGCTACTGGCAAAAAAACAGGGGTTCTGAATTTCCTCCCCCTAACTTCGGCAACTCCAGTTCTTGCAACGCCTTCTGTACTTTTTATTCTGAATTTCAGATTCATTGGCTTCTAAGACTCTTAGTGGCGTTTGCAACCTCCACAATTCTTCTTGCAAGGGCTCTTGCCGTATTAAGTGCTATCTCATCTTTTTTAACTCCCCTCCATCCCGTATCTCCCTGAATGACCCCGACGGGAAAGCTGCCTGTTGTTATCGGGTTTTCTGCGGCCGATACAACTATCATAGCCTGTCCGAGAGCGTAAACGATCAGACTCATCGCAACGAACTCTGCACCGCCGTGTCTTAGCCCAGAGGTAACGACGGGGGCAAAAACTTTGTTTTTAAGTCTGAATCCACCCATTCTATCCATCCTGCTCCTGTCTATCAAATTCTTAACGATCCCGGGAACGTTCCCAAAGTATGTTGGGGCACCGATAACTATTGCATCGGCAGCTCTCATCGCTTCGAGCACTTTTATTATATCGTCCTTCTGAGCGCATTCTCCCTTAAGACACTTATCACAGCCCTTGCAGGGGTTTATATTAAAATCTGCGAGGTTCAAAATCTCCGCTTCTGCGCCTAGCTTTTTGGCCTCGTCCACGATCGCTTCAAGCAGGGCATAGGTGTTTCTCTTGTTCGGACTCCCATTTATTGCCAAAAGTTTCATGGAAAAAACTGATGGCGGGGATTAATATTGGTTGCTGTGAACACCTCCTTTTTTAAAGGTGGAGCTTCCGGCGTTAAGGGAAGCTTTATGCCTTTCGACTTATCTGCCGGGTTCAAATACTAAGCTCCCTATCCCATGCCTCTCGTTAAGGCATGGGCTATATTCATATCGCAGATCTAGCGAGCATTATAACTTGCAACGCTGAGCATATTGGTGTCGATTCCCTCAACTATTGGGGTTTTGTTCACTAATTCTCCCTTCACCCGATATCTAAGTTCAACTTCCTCCTCAGGATTCACAATTAAGCTCCATGTGATCGTAGGGAATCTACCCTCCGAAATTCTCGCATTGTCAGCTTCAACCTCCCCCGAGCATGTCTCCAAGATTCTGATCTCCCTCTTCGCTTTGGTGAAGTTTGAAACTACTATCTTAACCTCCTTCAGGCCATTTTTCTCGCTCACGATCCTCTCAACATGGAGATATCCCATGATCCTAGCAACTATTCTGTCAACCTCCACAGGATCCTTTTCAAGCACTTCACATACCTTTTTGGCAATCAATGGCAAAATTTTTGCGATAACCTCTTCTTTTTTCTTCTTAACCTCCTGCCTTTCTTTTCTATCTAGATACTCCTTCAGCTTCCTTCCTACCTCCTGAAGTGCCAGTCTTATCTCGTCCATTATTTCTGGGATCGGAGAAATGGCTTCTTTCGATTCCGAGGTATAGGGGATGTTAGTGGAGGCAAGGTGGACTAGGATTACGGCATTTCCATAGGGTAGCTCTTCTTTTGTCTGCTCAAGCCCGTAGTTCTTCCAGTTTATACTCTCCACCGCCTTAGTTAGGGCACAGCCACCCTGCTGGTATAGCAGCGGTATTTTGTTTGCAAACCTGAGAAGGATGATCTTGTCTGCCTTTATTTCTCCACCATATGCAATTGCGGCTTCAACGAGGAAAGGATGACCGGAATAAACCTTCGGCCTTCTTGTAACTGCGTAGACGAATTCCGGGGAGTATTCTGAAATCAAACTTCGCATAAGAAGCTCCTCGCCAATGGGTGAGAGGCAATCAACGGGAGGCGGCAGCAGTTCAACGCTCTTGAAGGCTTCAATAAGCTTTGCAGCTTCATCTCTTCCAAGCTTTTTTGGATCCTCATCTCCTGAAAATCCCGCCTTTGCAAGGATTTCATCGGCGATTTTGTCTCCAACTCTCACAAACTCCTCCTTGAGGAACTTCCTCAGCGTTGGCGAGTTTGTGAACTTCAGCATGCCCATGAGCTTTCCGAGCTCTATGCCATGTGGATGCGGCTTTATAGCTTTTGCAGGCTTTGGCATCTCGTTTGAAGACCTCTTAAACTCGTATATTGTTCCCTCAGGATCCACAAATGTGATCTTTGCATGCGGATTCACAACTGAGGTTTCTTTAAGGTATTCGAATACACTTTGCTTCCTGTCCTTAACGTAGCTGCCCACAATCTCGAATTCAACTCTTGTTCCGTGCGGCATGTACCAGTCTTCTTCCCCTTCGCTTTCGATTATGGGCTCATTCCTTTTTGTATCTATGTAGAGAACCACTCTGTAGGCTTTTTCTGCTCCGATCTGCTTGGTCGTGACGACAGTAGGTTTGCCAGTTGTCAGCTGTGCATACAAAACCGCAGCAGAGATTCCTATACCCTGCTGCCCTCTGCTCTGCCTTATTTCGTGAAATCTTGAGCCGTAGAGAAGCTTGCCGAACGCCCTCGGAACCAACTCCTTTTTAATTCCTGGTCCGTTGTCCTCCACAACGACCCTGAAGTTGTCGCCTGTATTGGAAATCCTCACGAATATGTCCGGGAGAATTCCCGCATCTTCGCAAGCATCTAGAGAATTGTCAACGGCCTCCTTCACGACCGTTATCAACGCCCTTGCGGGATTCGTGTATCCTAGGATATGTTTGTTCTTTTCGAAGAATTCCGCAATGCTTATTTCCTTTAGCTCGCTCATATCTCGGCGCCGACGACCGTTTGCGTCTTTGTAACTCCTTCGATTCTTCTGATATCGTCCACGGTCTTATTTAACTCGGACAGGCTGTCGGCGTGGATTATGACGACAAAATCGAACTCCCCAAATACGTGGTAGACGTCCTTTACCTTCTTTAGGTTCTTCACCTTTACATATACCTCCTTCTCCTTCCCAGCGACTACGTTCACAAGAGTTACACCTACCACCATGTTTCTAAGTTTCTTTGAAGCTTTTAATATTTTTCCTTATCAAGATGAAGAGCAGAAAGGATGGAAAACCTGAAGGTAGGAAGGGATGAAAGTTCATGCTTGAACGAAAAGGTAACTAGCTTCTCCGCTCTGGCGGAAAACCTCGTCCTTTAGTGCGTAGAGGAGGTAAGATTTTTCCTCCGGTCGAACCAGCATACCAAAAATGCTTGTTCTCAATCCGTGAGAAAGTTTCCATCCGGATCGAAGTAACGGAGCGTCAAAACTTCCTCTGCCTTCGGTTCTTCAGCCTCCTTCAAATCTTCAGAAACTTTAAGTTTCCATCCAGTCCTATTTTTTATCTTTTCAACTATTTCCTCTTTACCCAGCCCTTTTATTGGGAAGTATTCTGTTAGAACGAATTCGCCATCCATCTTTTCAAAAATACCCATTGTCGTTACTAGGGTGCTCACCCTCTTTCCCGGTGCCGTGATATACGGCACCCTCTCCACGAGTCTCACTGGCGAGTGTTTTACAAGGACCACGAGCTCCTCAGCCGTTGATGCAACATCGTTCGCACCGCCGGAGCCGAGAAGATAGGCAATTCCGGAAATCAGCGTCGAGTTTATATTACCGTGTTTGTCTATTTGACCCGCTCCTAAAACCGCTAAGCCTTTATTCCCCTTTCGGCCCATAACTGCCCCAAGAATCTCCGGGGATCCAAAAAGACCCTTGCACGTCGGAATATTCGCCATGTTGAATACGAAGGGGTTTCCGGGGCGGGGAAGGTAGCCGTAAAATCCTATTTCTGCGACTAGATCTATTTCGTGACCCATTTTCTTTAGCCTGTATGCGGCCATCCAAGCGGAAAGGTTTGCACCACCAATTCCAGCCAGCATGAGTCTGTAGCCTTTTCTTACGCAAATCTCCGATATCTTCCTAGCACCTGAAATTATCATTCTTTCAACTTCGAGCACCTCTCTGTCCCTTCTTAACGATTCCTCCTTTGCCTTAATCTCCTGTTTCCAGGAATCTTTTCTCGCCTTTCCGATTAAGTAGAAGAGCCTCTCGAAGCCAAGCTTTTTCAAGTATCCCTCATGATCCACATTCAGGACCCATTCTTCAACCCATTTCCTAAGCCTCTCCTCATCCTCCGTTGCGTTTCTGAAGTCAACTATGAAATCATAATCTTCCGCGTAACCGCCACCACCCATGACCTCGGGAACGTAGAATGCCGAGGGATGGGCACCGAAGGGCACTTCAACGACCGCTTCTACTACATAACCGGGAATCCTTACGAGGTGGGCATGGTTCTTTATGAAATCTCTATCAACTATCTTTTCAACGACTACTATCACGCCACGTCTGCTTGCATAGGCTCCCCAAGGAACAATCCCTTCTGAGGATGGGGGGAAAATTATAGTGTTTCCCTCCTTGTCCGCGCACCATCCGTGATAAACCGAGATGTCGGGTTTGAGCTCTCTAACGACTCCTATTTTTTCACCAGTGAAGGGGTTTTCGAGAGATCTGAATCCTTCATTTTCCTCCATGCTCGATCCCGCAATGGATTTTATTGGTATAAACCCCAGATCTAGCGCTCCTGCCATTAAAGCCTGAGATATGGAAAGAAGGGACCAGTTCTCGTATTTTACGCTGCCTTCGAGATAACTCTTCTGAATTACAGGGGAAGGAGCGGGAGAAGGATAAATATGGCCCGCATAAGATGTGATAACTTCTTTAACCAACCTTCCGTAAACAAGAAGCTCGATGTTCAGACCTCCTCCCAACGTCACCAGTTTGAAATTCGGCCTCTTATCCCAAAAAACCCGGCACAATTCGTAGCAAAAGCTTGTGGGTTGGGTGCCCGTTGATCCTATGTGGATAAAAAATCCCGGTTTTACAAGGCTTTCAACGGCCTCCCGAATGTTAGTAACCTTGTTTGCCCCTTCAAATTCAGGTAGTTCAATCAATCAAACCACCTCAATAATTGCTGCAATTCAAGTCTAAAAATTTTTCATTGTCAAATGATTTCAAATTTACAACTGAAAGCCTCGCCCCTCAGGGCGGGGAAGAGAGTAGTGGAGAAACGGAAAAATAGCATCAAATCTTTCAAAAACAAAAACTCAGACTTCGTAGCTTTCTCCAGGCTTCAGCACCACAACTCTGCAGGTCTTCTCCGCAAGCTTCTTGAATTCCATTGGATCTGTATCGATGAGCGGAAACGTGCCGTAATGCATGGGAATTGCAACCTTTGGCTTCACCAATTCTACTGCCTTTACGGCTTCTCTTATCCCCATCGTGTAAAAATCGCCAATGGGTACGAGCATTACGTCTGGCTGGTAAAGCTCGCCTATCAGCTTCATATCCATGAAAAGCCCAGTATCGCCAGTGTGGTAAACCTTAACCCCGTCCATATCTACAATGAAGCCGGCCGGAGAACCGCAGCTGATTATCTCACCATTTTCATCCTCAAAATCGGCTGAGTGCAGAGCTGGAACCATTGTCACACGAATTCCCGATGAGTACGCACTTCCGCCTATGTTCATGCCCATGGTTTCAACGTCCCTTTTCGCAAGAACCCGAGACAGCTCGTGTATACAAACAACAAGTGCATTATTTCTCTTCGCTATTTCCACCGTATCGCCAAGATGATCTCCATGACCGTGCGTCACAAGAATTACGTCCGCCTTTATTTCTTCTACACCAACAGGCGCCATCGGATTTCCGGTTATGAACGGATCGATTAGGATCCTCCTGCTCCCTTCAAGCAGAAAAGCAGAGTGACCCAGCCAAACTATCTTCATGGTCGAAATTATGCTGTTAAAAATTTAGTTTTTTCGGTCGACGAAAAACAAGGCTGGCTGCTTCCTAGTCAAACCCGGGAACTTGAGTTCTGAGCACCCATCTTTATAAATCAATATGAGATAGTATAGGCATGCTAATTGATGACATCGGAAGTTTTCCCCTACCGCCAGGAATAGACAGAGAATGGATTGAGAGGAATTTTTGGAGTAAAGAATACGAGGAAATGGTTCAAAGAGCCTTTTTGATGAAATCAAAGTACGTAGAAGTTCCAAACTATCCCCAGTTCAGGGACATGGTTAGAATGTTTCTGGATCCGATGAAGGATCCCGAGCTTCAGGATGATGCCTATCTGATATCCGAAAAAGCCGCCATAATTCCCGAAGTAGAACTTGTTGAGAAAATAAAGGTTGAAAAACTGAGAGTTTGCATCACGGGAATATTTGAGCTCTATTACAGGGAATTTGGAGGAGTGATTTACGATGATGTTCTGCATAATTTCGCAGAATCGGTTTACAGGTTTGCAAGGAATGCCACGAAGTACGACAATGTTGTATGCCTGAGCTTCGACGAACCCAGCTTGGGCGTTGCCCCAGATTTACAGCCGGCCAGAGAACAGATCGAGAGTGCTTACGATTTCAAGCTCAATGTCGACACGCAGGTCCACCTGCATGAACCCCTCTTTTACGACAGGTTCCTTGAGACGGGGATAGAGATAATAGGAATCGAAGCTGCCCGTGATCCTAGGAAAATGGACGCAATAGATGTTGAAGTGCTAGAATCTGCCGAAAAAAGGATTAGAATAGGCGTTGCAAGAACGGACGTAGACTGCATAATTTCCGAATTTAACGAGAGGCATAACGTGAACGCCTGGAGGAGCGAAGAGCTTTCCTTGCTGGCAGTTGAGGAACTCGAATCTGCAGAGAAAATTTTGGAGAGGTTGAAAATTGCAAAGAAAAAGTTCGGAGATCTGTTAAGCTACATCGGGCCGGACTGCGGTTTATTCGCGTTTCCATCACAGCGAGCTGCCTTAAAGCTCCTTGAAAACGTTAAAAGGGCAAAAGAACTATGGACTACCTGATGTACTTCTTCAAGTGCTTTCTGACATTTTTCGTCATCGTTGACCCGCCGGGAAATCTGCCGATATTCATTGGTCTCACTCAGAGACTGAGAGATGAGTTGAGGGAGAGGATATCGAAAAGGATGACAATAATAGCCCTTTCGATACTGATTGTAACAACCGTTTCAGGTGGCCTCATACTCGATTTCTTCCACGTTTCGATAAACAGTCTGAGAATTGCCGGTGGAATACTGCTTTTCATAATCTCCGTCGACATTCTTCTCGGAGCCCACGGTAGAGAGGAGTACCGCAAAAGAGCTGAGGAGAGCGCTGATGTAGATTCTTTGGCAGTATTTCCTCTGGCCCTGCCGCTGTATACGGGTCCAGGAGCGATTACTGCTGGAATCGTAATTTACTCACAGGCTTCAGACTTAATTTCTAGGCTGATCGTCGTTGCAAGCGCGATCCTGGTTTATGTGATCGTAAGGTTGACCCACATCTACAGCGGATTGATAATAAAACTGCTTGGAAAAAGCGGCGCTGATATAGTCGCAAAAGTGCTTGCAATATTCCTCGCAGCAATCGGGGTGGAATTCGTTCTAGAGGGCTTTAGGGCCGAATTTGCCTGATAAAAATTTTGCACTGGTCTCCACAATCAGGAAAAGCTTCTACTTCTATTCCAAAAGCCATGAAAAAGCCTTCGATAAACCCCTTGCAGATTTTATCTGACTTCAGAGCCTCGAGAGCATTTACGGGACAAGATAAGAATAAAAGCCCGTCTTCACGCTTCTCGATCTTTACTCCCGAAATCATTGACAAAAAAGTTGCAACCTCTCCGAACCCCCTTAATCTCAGGTTTTCCGCGATGTATTTCCCCCTCTCCTTCCCATAATCATAGGAGATCCTGTAAACCTCCTCCCCGAGCTTTTCACTGAGAACAGACACCAGTCGATGAGCGAGCAGCGGTCTGGTTTTCGAAAGTTTGATCAGCCTCCACTTCTGGGCTATTTTCTCCTCCTTCATCCTCTCACTGTGGAGAAATAGATCGCAGAAATTCCGCAGATCTGCAAAATTATGCCGATAATGTAAAGGAGCTCAGAAAGAGACAGAGCAAAAGCGAGCACAGGCAAAGCCCCGCCCACTACGAGGGCGAAAAAGCCTAGGCTCAGGAGAAGGAGGAACCTCTGTTTTGTTCTTGCATATGCGTTGTAAACTTGAAGAATTAAGGCGCCACCGAGAAGCAAAAAAGCAGGAGTCAAAATAAAGAGATACATCTGCAGAAGGTTCATAAAATCACCCCGGCTTCCATGCCGTCTCCTTTAGCCTTTTTGTTGCCACTATGCACTCAACCATCTCAACACCTTCGACGTTCGAAACCATGTTTGTGATATCGCTTATCTCCTCAATACTGCTCCCTCTTATTTTCAAGATAAAATTAAAGTTTCCGAATGTCTGGTAAAGTTCTATTATCTTGGGAATGTCTTTTAGCTTTTCTGCAGTCCTTCTAGGATTGCTTGCGCTCACAAGCAAAAAAGCGGTTATCTGATTGAACTTCTCGGGGTTCAGTATTACTGTATATCTCTCAATAACGTCTTTCTCGAGCTTTCTTATCCTCTTGTGTATGCTTGATACCGACAAACCTAGCTCCTCTGCAAGCTCTTGGAGTGTCTTACGCGCGTCTTCAGTAAGAATTGATATAAGCTTAATATCCTTCTCATCCATGATTAAAATTTGCACTCCTAATGATAAACTTTTCGCCAGAGAGAATTCAGTCTATGGCTCGAAGACTGAATATTTTTACTTCTCCGCTCTCAAAAACCTTAATAAAGCATCTTTCAATGTTTTGTTCGACCGAACCGAAAATTCTTCTCTCCTCAAAGCCGAAAAACACGTAGGAGACGTTGTACTTCTCTAGAATTTCAGCCATTTCTTCGCAGTTCCTTGAAGTGTAAAAATTCCTGACATCCTTGGCCCTCTCCGCTATCGAATCGTAATTCCTCCGCCACTGAAACTCATGCCCCGTCCATGCCACCACTGCTGGATTTCCCGTAAAAACCGCAACCCTTCCTCCGTACTGATAGGCGCAGAAGTATCCGTGCGTGCAACCCTCCTCAATAACCACACCTTCTCTTTCCTTAAGCCACTTAAGCGCCTCATATTCTCCATAAATCCTTGTAAAGCTCATACCATCCAGAGTAAATTCTGCAGAATGATATCGCAGCGGTGTGGCAACGATAGGATAGGCAAGGCTTACGATAAGAAGAAGTGCGATTATAGGTTTTGATTTCCCTATTCCAATGATTTTCAGCCTCAAAACTGCCCCCAGAGAAAGCAAAATCCATGCGCAAAGATAAAATTTAAAAACCGTGTTCAGTCTGGAATCAATCGCAATGAATTCGGGAATTATGAAGCAGAGCAGTGCAGTGAATATGAGTGGCGCGGAGTTATTTTTTTTCGTCATCCCAAACGCAGAGCATACGACTAGCGGGATCAGGACCGGCAGGATTGGACTGAAAAAGTAGAAGGGCAAAGAAAACGGAATCGAGTAAAAGATCAGCCTTTTCTCCTGTATGAAGGACAGATAAGCCAGAAGCAAGATTGTTCCAGAATAGCCGAGGAACTCAAGCAGACTGCTCCTTTCAGCCGGGAAAATTAAATCCGTTTTCGGGAGATTCATGGTGAGGTAGTAAGCGGCAACAAGCGGGATAGAGGCCAAAGAATAAACCAGAATGGATTTATCCCTCGCCGAAAGAGAGAAAAGGATTGTAAGTAGAAGCATGAGAGGATAATCCCAGGAGTTGGTAGCGAATAACCCGAAAAGGATGAACGGAATGAGGAAGTTAAGTTTTTTTTCCTCCGAGAGCGGAACTGATACCAAAAAAAGCTTCATCGGAATTGCGAACACGTGGGCGTGAAGATCTGCATGAATGAAGCTGAAATAGGGGAACTCATTTATTGTCCCGCCGATAATTCTTGTTGAATTCCAGTAGTAGAGAAAATCCAAACCAACAAAAGGTCTCCGCAACAGATCTGCAAATGAGTAAGCATTTCCGGAAAACATTACGAAGATCAGAGCAAGAAGGGCCATTCTTCGATCGTTCTCAAATATTCCGCAAATAAGAATTGCCGTGTAAGCTGGAAGTGCGGCAACTGCGATGTTGTATCCAATTTCGGGTGGGGCAAAAGAGAGCAGGACTATTGCAGCCCCAAGCACATGCCCAAAGTAGTAATAGCAATTGAGCTTTTCATTTGCGAAAAATGGATCGTTGGGCGGAAGAGAGGGGGATTTAAGAACGGAGTTGATGAAGGCCATGTCCATGAACTTTTCGGCATCGAAGATGCTGGGGTTTAGAAAGCGAAGAAAGATGAAAAAGAAGAAGACACTGGCAAACACAGCTTCGGTCTTCTCGATCTTAAACTGAGATTTCATGAAAATGGAATAAGCGAGGTAAGCAATTAAAATGAGAAGAACTGTGAAGAATGCTAACTTAAAGTTGACGAAGTGTGAGAGGACAAAGGAGATCAGGGTTACCAGAAAAAGAGAAGAGAACCTTGCGAGACTGTATTTCATAAATTTCAGAAAAGGGATGGTTATCGCTAAAGAAGAGAAATAGAAGATCAGAGCGTAGTCCAAGCTCAACTCCTCACCTCCTTAAGACTCAAATTCATCGTCGAGAGGGCTACGAGCCCAAGAACCACAGTTACAGCGTTTTTCAACGCATGATCGACGAATCCGAGTGTGAAAGCCACAGAATACGGCTGATAAAATCCGATTATTGCAGTCAAAGCAAGCTCATATGTACCAATACCTCCGGGGGTTACAGGGATCGCCTTTACTATATTGCCAATTGCCACCGCAAGGGCTATTACTGCAATGCTGATCCCGCCAAAGCTCATCGCGAGTATGTAGCAGACAGAGATGTCAAAGAACCACACAAGTAGGGAAAGAGAAAATATCGTGGCAGAATCTCCGAGCGTCATGGCCATCTTTGCCCTCTCCATAATTCTTCCCACAAAGTTCTGCATTCTTGAAAGGACTACTATTGCAACTACAATCAGTAGAGCAAATCCAATCGCATAAAATGGTTCCATGAATCTCGTTCCCAGATAAATGGATGCAACGATCGCGATTAAAGCCACAGATAGAATATCAAAGGTTCTCTCAACGGCAATCCCACCTAAGGAACAAGTGTAGCTAACTCCCGACCTTTTGAACACATAAGCCCTCGCAAGATCACCGAGCCTCACGGGCGTTATTACGTTCACAGTCTGTCCAATGCTCACAGCCAGCGAAGAAAAGCCCGTTGAAGTTTTTTCTCCTAGCCTCTTTACAATGTATCCAAACCGGTACCCCCTTAGGATAAATGAGGAAGCATAAAGTATGCCTGCTATTGCGAGTAGATCGAGTCTGATCATCAAAAGGCTTTCAAGGAAGTTCTTAACGCCTGTGGTCAGGATTAAAAAGCAGAGAATGGCTATTGCTAGGATCGTTGCAAAGGCAAAAAACTTTCGAGAGCGAGCGAGTTCCTCGGAGAACATCCTGAGAATCTGGAAGAACATGTACAGAACGTCCTTTTTGAAGTGAACTTTCGTTTCTCCGCCGTGTTCCCAACAAACTGGGATTTCTTTCACCTTGTAACCCATTTTCTGAGCCAAAACTAGAACTTCTGTATCCCAGAACCAGTGGGTATCCCTGACTTTTTCACCTAGCTCAAGAATCGCAGACTTCTTGAAGGCTTTGAACCCACACTGATGATCGCGAACCTTAGAGCCTAAAAGCAGCCGTACAAGGAAATTGTATACCCTAGACGCAAGATCTCTTTTCAGGGGTCTTTTAGCAACGCTCTCCTTCATCAGCCTCGAACCCGTGGCTACGTCGTATCCCTCTTCAATTGCGGAAACTATGTCCTTTAAATGCTTGAGGTCCGTTGAAAGGTCAACGTCCATGTACACGACTATGTCTCCAGAACAGTTTCTGAACGCATTCATAAGCGCCCTTCCCCTGCCAAGTCTCTCTTTAGAATGCAGGTGCTTGACTCTTGGATTTTTCTCCGCTATTTCCCTTGCAATTCTATCAGTTCCGTCTGTGGAACCATCTTCGGCAATAACGATCTCGTAATCGTATCCAAGCTCCCTAACGTGATTCTCAATCTTCTCAACCGCGTTTCTTAGCCTTTTCGCCTCGTTGTAAGCAGGAAGGACTATGCTAACTTTCATTCACACCCTCCGGGTTCGTAAATGCAACATGGCTCCTCTGCGAGATAATCACCAGTTAAGGCGTAGGCTCTCGCCCTGCTACCCCCGCAGATGGACCTGAACTCGCATATTCCGCACTTTCCCTTGAGATTGTTTGGATCTCTCAGCTTGACAAATATCTCTGAATTTCTGTAAATCTCCTCAACGCTTCTCTCCCTTACGTTTCCAGCGGAGATCTGAAGAAAGCCGCTCGGATAGATATCACCTACATGGCTTATGAAGAACATACCCCTTCCGTCGGTAACAAAAGCTCTATGAATCCCTCTCTCGGGCTTTTCAGCTTTGATATCCAAATCAAGCCTTTCGAGGAGCTTCCAGTACAGTTCGCTAACTTTGGGCATCTCTCTCCGGTTCCTCATTATCTCAATCCTTCTGAAGTGTACGGCTGCTGAGCTTTTAACATTCATGAATTTCCCAACATCGTAAAGCCAGCAGAGAACATCTTCGAATTCCTGGGGAGATGGCATGAGCTCGGGCCTGGCCCTTCCAGTTGGAACTATGAAGAATACGTCCCACATCTCCGCGCCGAGTTGAACGCACAACTTCGCAATTTCCGGTAGCTCATAAATGTTATCCTTTGTAACTGTGGTGTTTATCTGGAAAGGCAAGCCCACATCCCGTGCTTTCCTTAAGACTTCGATACTCTTAGAAAATGCCCCCTTGATCCCTCTGAAGCTGTCATGCGTTTCCTCAAGCCCGTCTATGCTGATCGCAATCCTGGAAACGCCTGCATTTTTTAACTCCTCCAGCCTATCCTTACTTGCCTTCTCCGTTCCACTGAATGCAATTGAGACTCTGAACTTCTTTGAGGCTTGGGAGACGATTTCACCGAGATCCTCCCTCATCAGTGGATCTCCGCCTGTGAATACAAGCATTGGTCTGGAAAAGCTCGCGATTTCATCCAAAACCCTAAAGCATTCCTCCTTTGAAAGCTCATTCGGGTTCCTGTTTCGAATTGCCTTAGCCCTGCAGTGCTTGCATGCAAGCATGCACGCTCTCGTGAGCTCCCAGAAGACTATAAATGGATCCATATTCCCCGCCTTAGAAGTTCATGAATGTGATAAAAATTTTTGCAATCGTTCAACTTTTGACTGAAGCCCATCCTCTTTAGACTTTTCAGCTACTGATTTCCTCCCTAGCCCTGAAGGCGTGAATGTCACTGTCAGGACGGGGAGAGCTTCTGGGCTACATCTCCTTGGGGGGTTTAACCCGTGTACCGGGCAGCAAAGAGGTGTATTCTTCGCCAGCGAAGAAATGGTGATTCCGTGTTTGACAATTGCATTTGTTAGGAAAATTTTATCTTTCGAGCGATTACGTGATTTGTCATGCCATGGAATGACGAATACTGGGATAAAGAGGAGGTACTCCCTCAAAAGGAGCTCGAAGAATTGCAGTTCAAAAGATTGAAGAGTGCGATTAGAAGAGCTTACGATCATGTTGAATTCTACAGGAGAAGACTAAAGGAAGCAAATATTGATCCTGACGATATAAAGAAACCGGATGACATTGCAAAGATCCCATTCACGAAACGCGAGCATTTTGCCCAGAACTATCCCTTTGGCCTTTTTGCGGTGCCAAAGGAAAGGATAGTTAGAATTCACACTTCTAGCGGGACTTCTGGAAAGCCCAAGGTTGTTGGATACACTGCAAAAGACATAGAGACGTGGGCAAACATGGTTGCAAGATGCCTATACATGGTAGGTGTAAGGCCAGGCGACGTTTTCCAGAACATGTCCAACTACGCCTTCTTTACAGGCGGTCTTGGATTTCACTACGCTGCTGAGAGAATTGGGGCCGTTACAATTCCCGCGGGGGTTGGAAATACTGAAAGGCAGATTCAGTACATGGTCGATTTTGGAACCACGGCCGTGCATGCAACTCCAAGCTATGCGATGCACGTTAAAGAAGTTGTGGAAGAAATGGGGGTGGCTGATAAGCTGAAGCTTAGAATAGGCTGCTTCGGCGCTGAACCATGGAGTGAAAACACGAGGAAAAGGCTTGAAGATGCCTTTGGTATAAAAGCGTACGATAGCTACGGGCTCAGCGAGATGAATGGCCCCGGAGTGGCTTTTGAATGCAAGGAACAGCATGGGTTACACATCTGGGCGGATCACTACTTCATCGAAGTTGTTGATCCAAAAACTGGAGAACCTGTGGGCGAAGGCGAGAAAGGAGAGCTTGTGCTTACAGCACTAACAAAGGAGGCCATGCCTATCTTGAGATACAGAACAGGGGATATAACCATAATCGAGAATGAAAAGTGCGCATGTGGTAGAACTCATCCAAGGCTTATGCGGATCCTCGGCAGAAGCGATGACATGCTTATTGTGCGCGGGATAAATGTGTTTCCGAGTCAGATTGAGCACGTGCTGATGCAGATTCCCGAAGTTGGGGACAACTTCCAGATCGTTTTAACAAGAAAGGAAGAACTTGACGAGATCACGGTAAGGGTTGAAGTTAGAGACGAGATATTTACGGGAGAGCTCCGAGATCTGAAAGAGCTCCAGCAGAAGATTCAGAGGGCTTTGCAGAGAGAGTTGCTCCTAAGGACAAATGTGGAGCTCGTGGAAAAGGGCAGCATAGAAAGATCTATGGGAAAAGCCAAGAGAGTCATAGATTTGAGATCAATCTGATCTCTCTACGATCCACTTTATTGCCTCATTCCAGAGCTTTGCGTGAGAGCTCTTGCTCACGGTCAGACCGATGTGACCTTTGTCGACGCTCATAGCCTTTTTGTCCTTTGATGGAATTTTCTCGAGGAACGGAAGAACGGCGCTTGGAGGAGTTATGTGGTCTTTTTCAGCGTAAAGAGCAAGCACCGGCATGGTGATCCTGTTCAGATCCACTACTTTACCACCAACAGTGTATTTGCCATTCATGATCTCATTCTTATGGTACCATCGGTCGATATACTCCTCGAACACATTGCCTGCAACAGCAGGAGAGTCGAATATCCAGAAATCCATCGAGTAGAATTCTTTCAAGAATCTTGGATCCTCCAGATTGTCGATTAAACCTTGATATTTGCCCAAAACAAGCCTTATCGGATCTATAAGTAAGAACGCTATGTTCAGCATCTCTCCGCTAACATTTCCGACTGCTCTGGTTATCCTTTGCGGATCTATGTGCTTAGCCCAGAGTGCAAGGGCATTTTCGGTATCGAAATTAAGTGGCGGGGTCTGTATTACCAGATTCTTAACCTTTTCGGGATGCAAAGCTGCGTATATCGTCGCGAGCGTGGAACCGAGGCAGTATCCATGAATTGTCAGCGACTCGACTTTGCATTCCTTCCTTATGAGTTCAACGCAGAAATCTATGTAGTCTATGTAATCCTCTATCTTCAAAAACCTGTCTGCCCTCTTCGGATACCCCCAGTCTACCATCCACACATCTACACCTTCCTTTATCAGCTTCCTAACAACACTAACATCCTCATGGAGATCCAAGATATAGGGGCGATTAATGAAAGCGTATACGAAAAGCAAAGGAATTCTGTGCTTTCTCTCACCCTTAAAATGCAGCAGCTTGAAAAGCCAATCTTCGTGAACAACCTCAAAATCGCATGTCCATGGCTTTACGTTCACTTCTCTGATTTTCTCGAGCATATTTCCACCTCCAGCTTCTCTATTCTATTTTCAAGCTCCGAAACCTTTCTCTTTAGGTCTAAAATTCTCTTGTATGCTTCATCAATTTGAGAGACTGTTGCAAAGGGGCTTGCAGGGTTGTTCTCTATCAAAAGCTCCAAGAATCTTCTTAGGCAGTAAATGTGGTCGAAAAGAGTGTTCATAAGTTTCCCCTGCAATTCTAAGTATTCTTCCGATCTTAAAAGAGAGTCAAACTCCCCTGAAAGGGCATCCTGGAACGATTCCATAAACTTTTCGAAGCTTCCGAAACCTGGAGATCTTGACAGCTCCAACAGCTTTTCAACAGCCCTATTGTATGTGTTCCTTATTAACTTTTTGTAAGATTCATAACTCTCCACAAAATCCTTCCAGTACGAGAAGCAATCCAAAAGATAGTTCTTTGCGTTTTCTGGCAGTGCAAAGGGATAATCCCGCAAAAGAATTCCCCCGCCAACTTCAAATTTTTTCAGTAAGTCCCTCCAATCGTCCAAGAATTTATCTACTGGCAACTTAGGAGAAGATATGGGTTCCGAGAAAAGCTGGAAGGTCAACCTCATGTGCGAAATGAGGCTCTCCAAGAAATCTGTGTAAGCGTCAACAATTTCTCTGCCAAACAATATTTCCTGAATCGGTATTATGCTCCTTATGACTCTTTCATTGAACATTACAATCTCAAATGGGCGGAAGAAGAATCTAAAAAGTTCTTCGAAAATACCGTCAAATTCCTTCAGATACTCAAGATTGCCAGTCAATTCATAATATCTCCAGATATCTTTGAGGTATTCCCTCACCGAGAGGTTGTGGATGAGAAGCTCGAAAGATTCTTTCGGAAGCTTTTTGTAAAGATCAATAATTACACTACTCATATTTGTTTATAAGTTAAAAAGATATTTAACTTTTTCCCCAATTTCTATTTCTTAGGAGGTGTTTTTAACCTTATAACAAAAGTGGCTCCTTTCGGCTTGGTGTCTTCAACCCAAACTCTCCCCCCGTATCTTTCCACAGCTTTTTTGACTATATAAAGGCCCAGTCCCGTCCTCTCTTTTAGGGTTATGTTATAACCCTCAAAGATCTTCTTCCTTGCTTCTGAAGGGATTCCTACACCGTAATCCACTATTCGGATCTCAATCTCATCTTCGACCCTGTTAATGTAGACGTTTATCTTGTCCGTCTTTCCATGCTTTATAGCATTATTAACTACGTTGTCTATAACCGAATATAGAGTGTCATCCGCGAACGCAATTCCAGATCCCTGGACTTTCGCCGGAATGTCGTAGGTTTTAAGAACTTCTTCAACTACCTTTCTAACGTTGACCGGTTTTAAAGGTTCATTCCCCGCAGAAATCGCCGCATCTATCTCCCTGATCCTGTCTAAGTACTTATTTATTTCATTAGCAGCTTCTATAACCTTCTGTAAGTAGGAATCGTCTCTTTTTGCCATGTAAGCCTCCACATAACCGAGGATAATCTGTAGCTTGTTTTTCACGTCATGTCTGAGCATGCGGTTCAGTATTCCCAATACTTCCTGAATTTCCTTCGTTGCTCTGAACTCCTCGGAAATTTTTTCCTTTTCTTCAACCAGCTGCTTATATGCTATAATTCCGACGTCCCTTCTATAGACATAAAATAACCCGGATAAGATGCTCACCAGTGCGACACCGTAAAAGGCCGTCGGAATACCCATGTAGGTCAAACCTGAAATTGTAAGTATGTCTCCTATGAACCAGAAGACCAAATAAGCGACGATGATTAGGAAATAGACTCTTGCCTCAGTCTCAAAAAACATCTTAACAAGAATCGTAAACATGAAAATCAGTACTGTATCTAAGAATAAGGACACAAAATACAAATCCTGAACCTCTGGTGGATAACTCGATCTTCCTATTCCCAACACAATTAAAGCTACAAAGATTGCTGCGATGATTAGACCCGCCGACAGATCCGATAACTTAATAAATGCTATCTCTTTTGAAAGTTTCCAAACACCATAAACAAAAAAAGGGAAATAAAGTCCGATAAAGAAAAGCAGAGGGAGGGGAGAGCTCGATATCTGCTCCACAAGTTGTAAATATGCTTTTGTGTACTCCAGCTCAATTTCGCCGACACTAAAATACGCCGAACAGCTCCCGACTGCAAAAATAAACAAGTTCGCAGAAATTGATAGCATAAGATATCTTCTTTCACCTTCAGAGCCGAGGTAAATGAGCATAGCCAAAATTGCGGAAATCGCCACAATTAATAGAGCATAAATAATGACGTAGTAATCTATGAAGCCTGATACAATTTCCGGAGCAAAAAAGGGCACAAATATCGGAATTGCGACCAAGATCGTTGCCATTAGAGTGCTCTTATCCATGATAATTGTTATAATAATTAACTGAATATAAACCTTTCTTTTTCGGTGAAATTCATCAAATTATCTCCGACTGGTTCTCTAACCTATTACCCGTTTTAACCAAGTGTAAGCTTTCATCCCTTCCGGTCGTCATGAGAGAACTTCCGGGAGTGAACAGATGAGGGTCCAATTTTTATCTGGGACCTTCACACTCCCGCCATTTCGGGCTTAGCATTTCCCACATACCGGGCACAGGCCTGATTCTCAGCATTAGTAGGCTTCACGTTCAGGCATGCAAGCCTCGCCTTTTAGCAAAGGTACTCCCGAATCCCTGAAGCATCAACGGTTCAGCGAGCAATGTTGCCCAAGTTAGAGGCTCTGCACTAACTTAGCCCGCAGATTAAGGAGATCTGCGGAATGGTAAACTTAGCCTTTGAACCGAAAGATGAGTGGAGGGTGTAAAGCCTCCCTTAACGCCGATAGCTCGCCTTCAAAGGCGGAAATAACTCACAATAGACATTCCATCCTCCGTACCCAAAGTGTGCAGACAAAAGGATTTATATACTATTCTGCATGCATAATCTAAAGAATCGGAGGGGGATGTGATTGAAATCTATAATCGAAGAAGCTCTTTCTAGAGCAGAAAAAGAGAGAAAAGAGAGGCTTGAAGGTAAAGGTGCTGAAAACGTTGAAGATGAAATTGTTCAGATGTTGCACGAACTAAAGACAGTTATAAAAGTGATCGGTGTTGGGGGGGCGGGCTGTAATACCATTACTAGGCTCTACGAGGAAGGTATAGAGGGGGCAGAACTAATTGCAATGAACACTGACGTCCAACACTTGTACTTCACAAAAGCTAACAGAAGAATCCTATTAGGAAAGAGAAGAACTAGAGGACTAGGAGCTGGTAGTCTCCCGCAAATAGGAGAGGAAGCCGCCAAGGAGAGTGAAGAAGAGATCAAGAAAATCGTAGAGGGTAGTGACATGGTATTCGTCACCTGCGGTCTCGGAGGGGGGACTGGGACTGGTGCATCACCTGTAGTTGCCTCAGCCGCTCATGAGGCCGGAGCCCTAACAATTGCTGTTGTAACCTACCCCTTTACTGCAGAGGGTTCCGTAAGAAGGGCGAATGCTGATGCCGGATTAGAAAGGCTCAGAGAAGTCACTGATACTGTAATCGTAATACCGAACGACAAGCTTCTCGAAGTTGTCCCGAACTACCCGCTTAATTTAGCTTTCAAGGTTGCGGATGAAATTCTGATGAGAGCCGTAAAGGGGATTACTGAACTTATAACCAAACCAGGACTGGTAAATCTTGACTTCGCGGACGTCAAGACGATCATGGAAAAGGGCGGAGTTGCAATGATCGGCCTTGGAGAGGCTAGTGGAGAGGATAA
>QNUZ01000040.1 GCA_004347865.1 Archaeoglobi archaeon
CATAGCCCGCAGGTTAATGAGATCTGCGGGATGGGGGAGCTGTGAGCCCCCCGAACCGGCAGATGAGGGGAGGGGCGTAAAGCCCTCTCTTAACGCCGGAAGCTCCCGACTTTAGTCGTGGAGCAGCTCACATTCTTTAGAGAAGTCTTTCTCTCCGTTGAAAGCCACTTTTGGTGTTATAGCCTTTCCAATGGCAGAAACAGCGAGAATCTTTGCCAAATCACCGGGAACAAAAGGTATTGCTCCGATCATTAGCAACTCATAGAATCCAAGGCCAGGAAATATCAAAAGAAGCCATAAAAGGCCCAATCCGTAAATTATGATGAAGTTAGCGAAAATTAGAATTGGCAGAAGTGTCAGAAAGAATCTAGCACCAACGTATCTATCTACCAAGTATCCAACAAAAAGTGCCGATATGATGAAACCAAGTAGATACCCCACAGTCGGTCCATAGAGGACTGCAAGACCGCCCTTGAACCCTGCAAACCAAGGGATTCCCGCTAAACCCAGTGCAACGTAGAATGCCTGGCTGATTCCACCCCAGCTTCTGCCGAGAATTACGGCACTTAGAAATACTGCGAAGGTCTGCATCGTTACTGGAACTGGGGTCCAAGGAAGATAGAGCCTTATCTGGGCGCATATACCAGTAATGACTGCAAAGACGAATGCTAAAACCAACTTCTCTTCAAACCGGGCTTCGTATCTCCAACGGTAGAACCTGTACCTCACAAACTCCATTTAGAACCCTCCAAACCTTTTTGATATTCTTGTTTTAGGTTTTTAGGTTGGTACATTTAAAATTTTCGGCTATTATCCTAACTTTTTGCCAAAAATTTAAAAAAATAGGTATAAACTACGAAAACTCCTGACCTTCGATGCTAGGTTCGTGCCCAGGAAGGATTCTGCTCCTTTTAACTAAACTCAAAGCCTTGAAACAGCTTTCATACCATTCGCTTAGATCCACATGAAGCCCTGGTGGATGGAAGGGGAGATTTGAACCAACAGTTACTTTTTGACCGTGCTCGTCCTCAAACTCTATTGGCACTTTGGGTGGGTGCAGGTTTATGTACGAGTAGAAGTGATCCCCAGAGAGGAGGTAATCCCCACTCTGAGCCTTTACCAGAACTCCCTGAAGACCTTTAGTGTGGCCGGGAAGTAAAACAAGCCTTATACCTTCCTCAATTTCTATATCCCCGTTCACGAGGCAGAGATCCATTTCTTCAAGAGGTAAAAAAAGGTCTTTCTCATATATTTCTCTATAATGCATTGGTGGATTTTGGGCTGACTCCCATTCTTTCTTTTGAACGAATATTCTTGCATTGTGGAACATTGTCGCATTGGCGACGTGGTCGAAATGCAGATGCGTAATGATGAGCGTATCGATTTCCTCGGGTTTTAAATTTACACCGGAAAGAACGTTTCTTAAACCCTGCTCCCCGCCGCCCTTGCACGGAAATCCATGGATTAGGCCTTTTTTCGGCTCTGAAACACCAGCATCAACAATTATTTTTCTGTCCTCGCTTTCAATCAGCCATACATAAACCGGGCCTGTAGCCAGAATTCGCATGTCGTTCAGCATCGCAACTGCTCCTACTGGCACGCTGATCTCAGCTTGTTTGAGGGGCTTGATACGGAACATAGCAGCATCTCAGTAATGATCAATATAAATCTTTTTCTTTTATAGCTAAACCTCCCCTAAAAGAGTGGAGGATGAGAAAAGCTTAAATAAATAGAGTACTTTAAAAATTAAAGATGCCGACGTGTTGCCTCGGCATATGAGGAAGGGCGTAAAGCCTCGCCATTAAAGGCGGGGTAGCTTACATATAAATTAAAAATAAGTTTGGGTGTGAAATATGGTCGGAACGATATTTCAGCTGTTCAAGATTGGCGCGGAAGCTGTGCTTAAGGAGTACGAGAAACCAGTTAAACACTTGATAAAAGCGAATATAGAGGTTTTGAAAGCTCTAAACTCGTTTACTGGTATTCTAGTTACAAATCTAGAGAGAATGGTCGAAGAGGAAGGAGAACCTCAGAGAGAAAAGCTAAAAGTTGAGTAGTTTTTATCTTTATTTTTTGTTTATAACTGAAAATCCCCTTTAGGGTGGAATAGCTCAGAGTTCCTTGAGCTGTTATCTGACTCAACAATTTAGAAGAAAGTTTGGGTCCGGAGGGATTTGAACCCTCGACCGCCCGGTTATGAGCCGGGCGCTCTGACCAGTCTAAGCTACGGACCCTTTTTCAGCGATTTAGAAAAAATTGTATTTAAGGATTTCGTCATCCTGTACCTTTTATCTCCACAATTCTCTCTGACTCATCCAATTTCAAAATTTCGCCTAGAAAGCTATTTATTACATATCTGTTGCTTTTCTGGTGGCCCGTTATCTTTGTGGTCGTGTATCTGGTTCTGCCACTTGCTATTGCTCCAAAGACCATGATCTGATCTGCAAGATGAGAATCAAAGGCGGCTTTGGTTGAGAATTCAGCATAGAAGTTCCTAGCTGCCTCAAGACCCACTTCTTCGGCCCTTTTTCCCTTTTCTCCTAGTGCACTTCCACCCTTATAGCCGCTCCACACAGTTATTCCGCTGCCAGTGGAGATTCCACTCAGAACCTCAACCTTTATTTCAGCACTCAAGCCTTTTTCCATCAGAAATCTAATCAGAGACTCCTTTTGCCTAATAGCAACGTGTTCGGGGAGATTCTGGCAATGGCTCACACCCTCAATTTTATCCTTAAGTTCGAGAAATTCATACCCCCGAAGTTTTTCCGGATCAACTTCAAGGATAACTTTCCCTCCTCCCTTTGGATAGTAGCCCCTTGCAACTATTTTGAGCCTTGGATAACAGTTCATATCTCTCAAAGCCCGTAGAGTTACTTTTTCAAAATAATCGATTGATGGCGACCAAGCGACATCGGTCCCACCTATTAACTCGAGCCTTGAAGGTTTATCCGCTATTAAAAGCGGGGGTAGAATGGTCTGGAGAATTAATGTTACACTCCCCGCAGTCCCTATATCTATCTTGTAATCCCCTCCCCTAACACTCTTGGGTTTGAAAACGATCCTTGTTGAACCAAGCCTTAATCCCTCCACTTGGGCGTTGCTGATGAGCTTTGCAGCTTCAATCCCCTTAAGATGCTGTGGCGCTAAACCGGGCTTAGGCCGATTGGCCCTAATATTAAAGACTTCCACTTCTTTTCCGGTTATGCAGGAAAGAGCTACAGCAGTCCGTAAGATCTGCCCGCCACCCTCACCAAAGCTTCCGTCGATCTTTATCATCAAACTAAGTTCTCAGTGGATTTAAAAACCCTAAACAGAATATCCTCATGCGAGAGTATAAGATAAAGAAAGGATACGAAGCGAGTAATTCCAGACTTGAAGAGATCCTCAGAAAATACTTCGGAAATTTTAGCTTCGAATCCGGCTACTACGTTGTCAGAAACTTTGGAGGCATAGAAGAACTGAGGGCGAAGGTTGAGAGAAAGATCTTGCTAGTAGAGACAAAGACAAAACTTGTGGATGATGAAACCGCTCTCAAGACTTTGAAAACCTACAACGGCTTTTTAGAAGAATTTACCGGTTACAGTGCAAAAGAAAGACAAAAAATGCTCAAAAAAGAAGTGGAATCATGAGATATATCTTTCTGATTTCATTTATCTTACTTTTTTCTGGCTGTTTGTCATATGAGCTGAGTAGAGAAGAATACTGCGAAAAAGCTTGGCGATGGGATCTTGAATGCGCACTAAATTTCACCCTGAGCGATCAAGAGATAACAAAGGTCAGGTTCTTGGCAGAATCGCTGAGAGGAAAAGATTGCTTTGAAAGTTCCTGGAATGTTCTAAAGTGGACTGAAAAGAATATAGATTACGACTACGAGAAGGCCCAACTTCCAAGTCCGACGATTATAACGCGAGGTAGGGAAGTAATAGTTCAGAATCCCGAAAGAGCCTATCAGACTCCCCTCGAGACAGTTGAGCTCAGAAGAGGAATCTGTGGTGATTATGCTATTTTAATTGCCGCTCTTTTGACTGACCTCGGCTGCAAGCCTTACCTAGTGAGGCTAGAATTCGAGGGCGAAGAAGCCGGACATCTCGCTGCAGCTATTCTCATGGACCAATATTATATACTGGATCAGAAGCTACCTCCAATGGACTTCGGAAGCTACTACAAAAAGTGGCTTCGAGAGGGTAAAAGAATAGAGATGGGATACATTTACGAAAATGGAACCCTCGTCGAGAAAATTTCTTCTGCAGAGATGCTGAAATTTGATTACAGGTTCTCGGATTCGGATTTAAGACTTCTGGAAGAAAATCTGAAAGAAATATTAAAGCAGAGACTGAGAGAAGATGAAGGGATTCCCCACGGATACTGGGAGTATTCAACACTCAGGATAACGTTCCAAAACTATGCCGAGCTTTATACACCGGCTTTTTTGGAGGAAATCGCTGGAGAGATTGCTGAGGAAATTCTTGAAGAACTTGAAAAAAGCGGCGAGGAATGGAAAGCCTTTAAACTAGAACTCAAGCAAAGCTCATCGAACATCATCGCAGAACTTCAGCTAGCAAGGTGATGGATAAGTCTTTTCTACTTCAGGTTAAGTTCCCTTCGTGATCTTAAACTTCTTATCCGTGAACACGGCCTGGAACAGAGAGAAAGTAGTGGAGTTCATGAAGTATCGTGCAGTCGATGCTGTCTTTCTAGATCTCCCTACCTCTTTTGAGGCTTACTTTGCAAAAAAATTGCTTCCGCCTGTGGACATCTCTCACATTCAAGATCTGAGAGCTTCCGAACCGATAATCCAGTATTGCTGGAACGAGGAAGTACCAATATATTGCTACTTGGACGACAAAGATTCGGAAGAACGGAAGAAAATACAGATAGAACTTGCAAAACTTGTGCTAAAGGCGAAATTAACCGAAAAAATAGACGTTCTGGAGTGGAAGAAGCTTATTTTCCATGATTTGGCCTTAAAAGAGGGTTTAAATGAGCTGATCGCCATTAAAATCCACGAAAATGCCGGAAACGTGAATGTCTGTCTCAACCTTAGTCCAGAAATCGAAAATTATCTTAAAGAGGCTGGTTTTGAGGTGGAGAGAATTCAGCTCTACGAGTTCCAGAGACCAATAGACAAACTTTACGAGTTGGCATTGAAAGAGATGAAAGGTGAAAAAGTATCCAATGAAGTCTATCTGGAGGTAATAAAAAAACATTTGATCTTCGTAGATTCCGTTATAGAGGTGGGATATGAAGAGGCCTGCAAATATTTTTGGATGTAATCCGCCCAGACAGACCGTAAATACCGAAGTCTTCAGTTATAGAGGAGTTCTGATCGACGAAGAAGGCATTAGGCACGGGACAATTATTGAGGGCAATTTTGAAGAGAGCAGAACCGAGTACTCCGAATACGTTTTCACTCCCACATTCTTCAATGCTCACACTCACTTAGGGGACGCGGTGGGTAAAGATCCACCATTCATGGATCTAAAAAGCCTAGTAGCCCCCGGTGGATACAAGTTTAAAATCCTCGAATCGTCCTCAAAAGAGAACCTCAGGAGTGCTTTGATCCATGAGCTCGAAATCGCAAAATCAGCCGGTACTTCCTGTTTTTTGGATTTCCGTGAAGGGGGAATAGAGGGTCTTGAGGTTACCTCGGGAATTAGAGAGATCATAACTCTAGGTAGGCCAAAAACTATGGAAGAAGCGGAAAAAATGAATTGTTCTGGTTTTGGAATGAGCAGCATTAGGGATCACGACTTCGAATTTCTCTGCGAGGTCCGAAAAATAGCAAGAAGAAGGGGGATATTTTTTGCCATTCACGCTGGAGAAATGAACTGCGAGGATGTTGAAGGGGCTCTAGAACTCGAGCCGGACATCTTGGTACACATGAACTCCTGTCCAGAACTTTTGAAACGCTTCACGGACAGGGGAATCCCTATTGTCTCCTGTATCAGATCTAACGCCTTCTTCGGGCTTTTAAATTTAAAAGCCTATGCGGTTCTTTCCGAGTACGAAAACTGGCTTCTTGGCACCGATAACGCAATGCTCTTTAACCCCTCTGTACTTGAGGAAATGCATTTTGCATCCCTTCTCCTGAGGAAGGATTTAGAGGTTTTTAAGGCAGGAATAAGGGGATTTAAGCTTTTCAGCGTTCCGAGCGGCTATATAGTCTTCCACAGAAAGAAGAATCTGAAGAATTCCAAAAATTTGATTTCAAGCATAGTTCGAAGGGCTGGCGTCGAGGATATCGAGTCCGTTGTTCTACCTCAGCCGTAGCCTACAGGTTTTGCGGAAACTTTTACTTTTTCTGTCTTGATCCTCTCTTGGAATCTCTCATAGAAGCTAAGCATCGATTCGTTAACGCTGGGCTTGACCTTCTTTAAGGCCTCAAGAAAGTGTCTCATCTCAACCTTTTCGGCGCTTTGATCTTCTCTCAGAGCGAGCATCACCGCCTCTCTGCAAATGGCTTCGATGTCTGCTCCAACGTAACCCTCGGTCATGTCTGCAAGTTCTTCGAGATCCACGTCCTCTGCCAGCGGCATATTCTTCGTGTGAATTCTGAAAATCGCCAGCCTGCTCTTCCTATCCGGTGGTCTCACGTAAACGAGCCTATCAAATCTTCCAGGTCTCAGAAGTGCCGGATCGAGTATGTCTGGGCGATTTGTTGCACCGATCACAACTACACCGTGAAGTTCCTCCAGCCCGTCCATTTCGATGAGTATCTGGTTCAAAACTCTCTCAACCGCTCTGGATCCCTCGTCTATTCCCCTCATCTGGGCAATTGCATCAATTTCGTCAAAGAATACTATACAAGGAGCAACCTGACGGGCTTTTCTGAATATCTTTCGAACTGCCTTCTCGCTCTCTCCAAGCCACTTGCTAAGGAGTTCCCCACCTTTAACGCTTATGAAATTAGCTTCCGTTTCATTCGCAACCGCCTTTGCTATCAAAGTCTTTCCAGTTCCAGGAGGACCAAAGAGAAGTATTCCTTTTGGAGGCTTGATTCCAAATTTCTTGAATTTCTCAGGGAATTTCAGAGGCCATTCCACGGCTTCGATTATTTCTCTTTTAACATCCTCAAGTCCTCCTACATCATCCCAGCTGACCTTCGGGATTTCAACGAAGACCTCTCTCATAGCAGAAGGTTCTATCTCCTTCAAAGCAGAAACGAAATCTTCCCATTTAACTCTTATTGACTCTAGTATTTCAACCGGAATCTCATCGTTCTCAAGATCGATCTTGGGTAGATATCTTCTGAGTGCCTTCATCGCAGCCTCTTTACAGAATGCTTCTATATCTGCTCCCACGAATCCGTGTGTTTGGTCCGCAAGTCTTTTCAGCATCTCTTTTATTATTTCGGCCTCTACCTCGCTCAGAAGCTCCGGACTGAGAATGGATTCAAGATATCTCTTTATATCTTCCTCATTTTCGAGCTTCTTAACTTCCTCGATTGCAAGCTCGATGTCCTCCCTGTGTTTTTGATCTTCCGCGTTCTTTGCCACCCTAGCCAAGGCATCAAGAACAAATTCTCTAATATATTTTGGTTCTAAGGGCATATTTCTAGTGTGGATCTGCAAAATTTCGAACCTACCCTCTCTGTCGGGAACACCGATCTCTATTTCTCTGTCGAACCTTCCTGGCCTGCGCAGCGCTGGATCCACGGCATCTATTCTGTTCGTTGCACCGATGACTATAACCTGTCCCCTCTCTTCCAGCCCATCCATTAAAGTCAGCAACTGTGCAACGACTCTCCTCTCAACTTCCCCCGTCACATCTTCTCTCCTTGGAGCAATCGAGTCAATTTCATCGATGAATATTATACTTGGGGCATTCTGCTTTGCTTCTTCGAAAATCTCCCTAAGCCTCTGCTCGCTCTCTCCGTAGAACTTGCTCATAATCTCGGGACCGTTGATTGTGAAAAAGCTGGCCCCTATCTCATTTGCCACGGCTTTTGCTATTAGGGTCTTCCCAGTTCCCGGAGGGCCATGTAAAAGCACGCCTTTTGGCGGTTCAATCCCGAGTCGCTTGAAGAGTTCGGGATACTTCAGAGGAAGTTCTATAATCTCTCTAACTTTTTGAAGCTCCTCCTTAAGACCTCCAATGTCCTCATATGTGACCCCTGCTTTTCCGATTTTCTCAAACCCTTTGGCTGGATGTTCTCTGAATACGACCCTCGTTATCTCATCTATTATTACAACTCCCTTCGGTTCGGTCTTTACGGCAACAAAAACCACCGCCTGATTCTGCTGACCGTATTTTCCAAAACCGGTAATTGCTGGCGAGCCAACTAGGGGTACGAAATCACCTTCGACTAGGGGTCTTTTTAGAAATTGGTGCTTTAAATACTCTCCCGGATCAATCCCATAAAGCCTAATCTCAATCTTCTTTACCGGGGCAAGTATCACGAGTCTTGCCGGCTCGTAATTAGCTTTCCTGACCTTTATAACGTCTCCTACACTGACACCAGCGTTCTCTCTGGTGTAGTGGTCGATTCGGATTATGTTCTTACCCCAATCCCTCTTTGGGGATCTCCAGACCTTGGCAACAGTCTTTCTCTTACCCTCTATCTCTACAACGTCTCCGGGAGAAATCTGAAGCTTCATCATCGCATCGGGATCGAGTCTGGCAATACCCCTCCCAGAATCACTGGGGTATGCTTGGTTGACCTTGAGCATGAGCTCCATATGACCACCTAAAAGAATTTTTATTTTAGGGATAAAAAAGGCTTATGGTGGTCAGATGAGGGTGGCCATATTTGATGCTTTCAACGGAGCAAGCGGGGATATGATAATCTCATCGCTTTTGGGCATAGCGCTGACTGAAGATGATTTGAAGGAAACAGTAGAAGAATTGAAGCTCGACTTAAGTTTCAGAGTTGAGGAAGTGAATAAAAAGGGAATCTATGCGAAAAGAGTCGTTATTGAGGAAAAAAAATCCGAGAGAAGCTTTTCTGAAGTGTTAAGGTTGATAAGAGAATCGAAAATCGATCAGAAGGTTAAAGAGGATGCAAAGAAGATTTTTGAAAGGATGGCCGTTGCAGAAGGATCTGTTCACGGAAGGGACTATCAAAGAGCAGTCTTTCATGAGATTGGAAGCGATGATGCCATATTTGATGTCGTGTGCTCTGCTAAGGGAATAAGAAGGCTAATGGACATGGGTTATAGATTCTTTGCAACCCCAATAAGGCTTGGAGGAGGTTTTGTTGACACCTACCATGGTAAGTACCCAATTCCAGCGCCTGCTGTTTTGGAAATACTCAAAAATTCAAAGCTCGAGGTTGTTTTTGGTGGCGAAAGGGAGCTTCTGACACCTACTGCAAGTGCGATTCTCTCTCATTACTGCGAGGGTGTGTTCCGACTTCCCCTCAGGGTTGAAAAGATCTCCTACGGCGCGGGGAGCTACGAAACCGAAGTTCCAAATGTTTTGAGACTTATCCTAGGTTTCTCTGAGTTGAAAGACGGTGTTGTTGTTTTGGAGACTTTGGTAGACGACCTCAGTGGTGAAGAGATCGGTTACGCAATCGAAAAGCTAAGGGAGGAGAATCTTGACGTTATAGCTATCCCGGTAATGGCCAAGAAGTCAAGACCTGCAATAAAAATAGAGGTTTTAACCAAACTCGAAAAAGCCGAAGAATCCGCAATACAACTCATGAGGGAAACTGGAAGCCTTGGAGTGAGAATGATTCCGGTTTATCATAGAATGATTGCTGAAAGGGGATTTGAAGAACGTGAAGTCGAAATTAACGGAAAGAAGTATAGGGTGAGATTCAAGGAATCTAGAACATTGGGGAGAATTAAACCTGAGTTTGAGGACGTCTCAAGAATAGCCAAGGATCTGAATATGCCTATATACAGAGTATACAGGTTTTTGGAGGAGATCCATGCTGATACCCAGCGGAAGTAAATGTATTGATCTACTCCTTGGGGGAGGAATTGAGACGGGGACGATTACTCAGCTTTACGGGCCAAGCGGAACTGGAAAGACGACTTTATGCTTAATGTTTGCAAAAAGTGCGGCTAAAAATTATAAGGTAGCATTTGTGGACACAGAAGGACTTTCTGGCGAGAGAGTAAAGCAGATATTCCAGGACATCTCTTTATTTTCCAACGTTTATGTTCAGGAGGTATATACCTTCAGGCAGCAATCTTCGGCTCTTAGGGAGATAGAGAAGCTGGCCAAAAACGATGAGGTTAGGCTGGTAATCGTCGACTGCTTCACATCGTTATACAGAAGCGAGCTCGAGGACGAGGCCAGACAAATAAAGGTCAAGAGGGAGTTAACGGCTCAGTTGACCTATTTGCTTGGATTGGCCAGAAAAATGGACCTTGCAGTATTAATAACGAATCAGATGTTTACAGACGTAAAAACTGGGCTGGATAAGCCACTGGGTGGAACCAGCATTGACCACCTCTCAAAAACGATACTCTCTCTGGAAAGAGCAGGTGCATTCAGAAGGGCAACACTAATCAAACACAGGTACCGAAAGGAAGGGGAAAGCTGCGAGTTTCAGATCACAGACAAGGGAATTGAGCCCTAACGGAGCAACGGCAGATTTCCTGTTATCTTATCGATTTTCTTCTCCTCATCAGGACCCAGAACCACGGCCGTAATCGTTCCTGGCGGAATTTCTGTAAGCCCGGCATCTTCAACAATTGCTGTCGGTATTTTTTCTCGTTCGGCTTTATCTCGGATTAAAAAGAGCTCTTCTAAATTTTTAACTCTCAGAACTATTTTTTTCTGCCCTTCACATAACCAACGCTCTCTTTTCTCTTTATCGCTTTTCAAAAAGCCGAGAATACTTGCATGAGCAACTTGGACTGCAAGTTTTCCTCTAGAAAGCTCAAGGTCATCCCTTACTACAATTACCTGCTTAATCCCCATCTCCAAAACCGAAATTCTTAAGTTCTTCCTCGTCTACGGCTTTCGACTTTTCTAACCACTTAATTCCGAGCTCCTCAGCTCTCTCTTCATCGAAATCCTTCAGCACAATCTTCTCCCCATCGAAGATTACGCAGTTCATAGGAACCGCGATAAATCTCTCCCGGACTTTAACGATCAGATGGTTGTTATAGACATCTATGCTCTCTCCAAATTCCTTGCCGTCCTTAAAAACGAACCGGCAGATCAGATCCATGCTTTCCATAAGCTTTGATTTTAAAAAATTTTTGTCTAACGAAAGTATTAAATGTCCTTCAAAAAACAATTGCACATGGCTAGAACAAAGAAAGTGAAGTCAGCAGCGAAGTTCAGGGCGAGTGCTGGACTTAGTGTGCGGAGAAAATGGTTGGAAATCGATATTCCCCAGAGACAGAAATACGTTTGCAAAAGATGCGGAAAGAGGAGTGTAAAGAGGGTAGGTTCAGGAATATGGGAATGTAGAAGTTGCGGTTACAAGTTCGCAGGAGGTTGTTATCTTCCCTCCACGGTAGCGACAAAGATTATCGAGAAAGAGAAGATTGAGAGTGAGAAGACGGTGGTGGAGCAATGAGCTACATCTGTGCCATCTGCGGGGCCGAAGTTGACGTAGATCCTGAAAGGAAAAGGATCCAGTGCACGGTTTGCGGAAACAGAATTCTGAGAAAGCCAAGACCCCCGGCTAAAAAGAGGAGAGTAAAGGCAATATAACTTTTGCAGTTTTTGCTGTGTTCAGATGCAGAATCATAAACCCCGGATATGCTGAAGGACTGGCTTTAGTTTCCTCAAAACCAATTTCGCTATTGGGAGATATAAACAGTAATGGAGTTTTCACCGTAGGAGAATTGAAGGGGGAATGTGTCGCAGGGAAAATTTTGGTTTTCCCGTACGGTCGAGGTTCTACAGTTGGAAGTTACACACTTTTAAGACTAAAAAAAAGGAACTTGGCACCTTTGGCGATAATAAACAGAGAAACGGAAGCGATAATTGCAGTTGGGGCTGCTATAGCTGATATTCCACTCGTTGACAGAGTTGAAGAGGATTTTTTCGAAAAAGTAAGGACTGGGGATCTTGTAACCGTTAATGCAATAGAAGGTTATGTAGATATTAACCGTTCCCCGGCTAAAACCCAGGAATTTCGACGCTAAACTAATTATAAAAATGGGTGCCCAGAAAGCCCAGAGCTTTAGCTCTGGGATGAATGGGTAAGGTTTGAATAGTTCTGTGTTGAAGAAGCCTTGGGGACGCTTTTGAACCGGTAGATGAGGGAAGGGGTGCAAAGCATCCC
>QNUZ01000041.1 GCA_004347865.1 Archaeoglobi archaeon
ATCCCCATCGTATTCCATACCACAGGTTGGACATTTGTAGATTCTACTTACACCTATTTGGGCAACATGCCCGTATCTATGGTAGAATTAGGGAGAACACTATTTAAACCGGTACAGGCGATTGAAGTGCTCCGGATGCGGATTGGAAGAGGATAGAGATGTCATAGCCGTGAAGAACCTGCTCCGCAGGTGCCAGATGGATGTGGGCTTCGCGGAAGGGTACTTTCGCCCCCATTAACCCCCGTTAAAATTAAAAATATTTGGAACAAGAGATACCTCATGGAGTTCAAATGCGATGACCACCTTAGATGCACACTCAAATGTGCCCTTGACTTGAGCTGCGTCGATCTTGAGGTCTATGTCGCGCTGCTCAAGAAAAATCCATCAACGATAGAGGAGATTTCTGAGCTCATCGGAAAGGACAAGAGCACCGTTTACAAGTCTCTTCAAAAATTGCTTGAGAAGGGTTTGGCTGAAAGGGACTACAGAATTCTGAGGGGCGGGGGATACAGGTATCTTTACAAGCCAGTTCCATTTCGCGAATTCAAGGAGCAAATGTTAAGGGCCGTGGAAAACTGGAGCAGGACTCTGATGGAATCGATTTCCGAACTCGAGAAAATGGATAAAGCAAGGATTCAAAAGGCTTTGGAGTCGGTCCTATAAGGTTGGCAGCCTGATTTCGAAAATCGTGCCCGAAGGTCTGTTGTCCCTTACCTCTATTTTACCTCCGTAAGCATTTATCAGCCATTTTGCGATGAAAAGCCCCATTCCGGTTCTATTTGTAGTAGAGAACCCCTTTTCAAAGATCCTCAATTTTATCTCGTCTGGTATTCCCTTTCCGTTGTCTGAAATTCTGCAAATTGCCCATTTTCCATTTCTGAGCGTTTCAACAACGACCTTCACATTTTCCCCTCCATGAATGAATGCGTTGCTCACTATGTTTTCCAGAACAATGCTCAAACCCTCGTTTGCGTAAACGAAAATGTCTTCCGCTTTTGCTTCGATTTTGTAGCGCTTGGAAAGATCTCTAATTATTTCGGCAATGTTTATCGGCTTCAGAATGTCAATCGCCGATTCCAGATTTCTGACGTCGGCGATGAGTCTGATGATGTAGTTGACCTTTTCCAGCGCTCTCGCTCTGAGATTTGGATCTTCAAGCTCGAGAGCCGCAGAGATCGTTGTCAGAGCATTGCCTATGTCGTGCCTCAAAATGCTGTTCAAGAGCGATAGGTATTCTGCCCTCCTTCCCAGCTCTGCATTCATCTCGTGGATAGCAGTCGTGTCCATAGCGGTTGCAGCAATCGCAGGTTCACCGTTGTATGTTATCTTCGCTGCCCTTATTGTTAGCCATCTAACTTTACCATCTTTTCTGATGATCCTGAAGCTGTAAGTCTCGGGATTTCTCTCCAAGCCTTCCTCCCCCCCGACACATTTTTTAGCGAGCTCTTTGTCCTCCGGATGGACTATGAACAATTCTTTTCCGATCATTTCATCCCTCGAGTATCCTGTGAACTCCTCAAATGCTTTATTAACGTAAGAAATTTTGCCCTTCTGCGTGATGCAGATTGGACTCAGACTTTCCTCGATCAGAGCTCTGTAAAACTCTTCCCGGTTTCTGAGCTCATTTTCCAATCTTTTCGCCCTTGTTACATCGATCCAGCTTCCGAGCGAGTACTTTTCCCCTCCAATCTCCAGTGGGGAAGCAAACCCCCACATCCACCTGATCTCACCGTTCTTTCGCACATATCTGGTCTCGTAAAAAACGGTCTCGCCTTTTATGGTCCTCTCCAAGTATTCTTTCGCCTTTTCCAATTCTTCTGGAATTGTTATTTTGAAAATATCCATTTTATACAATTCTTCCTTTGTATATCTGGTGGCTCTCTCAACTATATCGTTCACGTAGACAAATCTGCCCTCGCTGTCAAGTATGTAGACCCCGGCGAGCGTTTTGTCTAAGATCTCCTTCCAGTTCATTTTCATTAGCGTCGAGAATTTGTCCATTATCCATTATTTAAATTTTTCGATGAAAAAATCAGGAAAAGAAGTCCTTTAGAACCTCTATGAGGCTGGGATTTGTTTTTAGAAGTTCCATTATTATGGCCTGAACACTCATCTCCTCTATCTTCTTCCCCGAAATGCTTCTCGCAAGCCTGTTCAGAGTTGCATCGTCGAGCTTCAGGAAAAATTCCTGCAGCTTTTTATTCCTCCTGAGCTTTAATCCGAAATCCGACTTCCAGCGCTCGTCATATCTCCTCAGAAATCCCGCCGAGTAATCTTTAGCCTCTACTGCTTCTGCGGCCACTACCCCGGCATGATATCCGGCGGCAAGAGCGTTTGCAATTCCCCCGCCTGTGATGGGATCGGAATGGTAAGCCGCGTCACCGCAGAGCATTATGTTGTCAGTCACAGCAGTGCTGATTTCTCCGTAAACAGGCACAGCCCCAGCAACGAATTCGACTATTTTACCTCTTACCCCGACTTTCTCTATGAACCTGTCGAGGTACTGTTTTGCAGGCATTTTTGCAAGCGAGGGCAGAATCCCGATCCCAACGTTAGCGCTTTTATCCCCCTTCGGAAATATCCATGCGTAGCCTCCGGGGGCCAAATCGTTTCCCAGATAGAAGTAGGTGTATTTTTCGTCAATATCGATCCCCGAAATCAGATACTGAGCGCAGCTTTCTATTTCGCTCATCTTAAGCGTTTTAATGATCCCGGCCTCCCTTCCAATTCTGCTCTCAACTCCGTCGGCTCCGATGAGAATCTTTGTCTCCACTTCCCAGTCCTCACCGAGTCTCCTGAGCTTCACCTTCAAACCCCCTTCCGTTCTCTCGAAGCCCAAGGCCGTAGTCTTAACGAATACCTCTGCTCCGGCTTTTGCCGCTAGCCTTGCAAGATGTCTGTCGAAGATCTTTCGTTCCAGAACGAATCCAACTTCATTTCCCGCCATCTCTTCGGCCAAAACCACTTCAGTCATGTCCGGAGCGTAGATCTTTGCTCCAACAACCTCCGCTGCAATCCACTTCCTGTCTATCTCAACAAATCTACTCAAGGAGTCCTTGCTAATCCCCTCCGCACACCTCACCGGGGTCCCTATCTCCTGCCTTTTTTCAACCAGAAGCACGCTTAATCCTTTTTCAGCTGCGGTCTTTGCGGCCATGCTTCCCGCAGGACCGGCACCGACAACGACGACGTCGAACATCGTTACACCTCCATCAAGCTCAGTGCACCCATAGGACATGTCCTGACGCAGATTCCGCAACCGTTGCAGTTATCCTTGATCTCGAGGTAGGTCTCTATGAGTTCGTTAGCGTTCAGATTGCAAACAGCAACACATGCACCACAGTAAGCACACTTCCTGCGATCAACCACAGCTTTTTTGGGCATAAAAAAAGTATGGGTTTTGAATATGATCTTTACCCTTTGCTCTTCCAAGTTCCGATCTTGCTGAAAGCGAAATACGCTATACCACAGCCTATAAAGGTTGCCCACCACCAGTTACCCCAGCCCCACTGGGCCACAGTGTAGACGTAGTAACCTCCAAGCGCGGTCATGACAAATCCGTAGATCATGCAGGCTGCTGCACCGAGCTTGTGAGCTCCTTTCCAGAAAAGTGATACTGCAAGAGTGTAGAAGAATATGCAGCCAAGCCCAACCGCTGCACCGGCCATGAGGTAAGCAAGCAGATCTGGTGGGCGGAGAATTACCCAGATGATCGGGATCAGGCTGAACAGAATCGTAAGAACTCTTGCCGTGTTTAGAAGCGCTTTATCACTCAGATTCGGCTTCAGGAGCTGAATCACATCTCTTGTGAGGCTCCCTGACATAACCATTACCATCCCCGCAAGCGTTGAGATCGCTGCAGCAAAAACAGCTGCAACGTAAAATCCCGATATTGGGGCTCCAAGGGCTAAAGCGACCATTGGTCCAGCCGCATCCTGCTTAGCTGTAGCGATATTGAACAGCTCTGCATGAAAACGGGCCCTTGCTGAAAGTCCTGTAAGCAGATTGAACCATGGAACCGATGCGGTGATGAATACAACAATGGTCATGATCGTCAGATCCCTTTTGGTGATCTTTCTGAGTCCGATGAAGCGCGCAACGTTATGCGGGAATCCGGCAGCCATGGTCACAAACAAACCGAGGGTCGCTGTGAGTCCGATGAGATCTGCAGCGAACTGAAGATTCGGTTTCGCCGCGAGATCGGGTCTAAGAGGTTCAATCAGCTTCGGATCCTGCTGGGCCAGGGCTAGATTCAAACCTTCCACTCCCCCCACCATTGCGAGAGCCAGTATGCCCAGAAGGGTGCAGGCAAAGAATATGAATATGCCCTGAATTGCCAGCGCCCACTGGGTGCCTGTGTATCCTCCAACTGCCATGTAAACCGCCATTACAATTGCAGAAACCAATATAGAGAGCTCCCATGAAGTGCCTGTAACCACGTGCCATGCCGTCGCTGCGGCCTTGTACTGCCCAACGCAGTAAACGAGCAGAAGAACTATGTAGATCGCGCATGCCAAGGCTGCTATACCCCTGCTGTTGTAGATAGCCCCCACGAGCTGGGGAACTGTTGTGGCCTTCATCTGCTCGAATCTGTTTCTAAGCTTCGGCCCAAAGATTGCAACGGTTGGTATTATTCCAACGAGTGTCCAGACTCCAGCAAGCCACATTCCGGACCATCCGAAGGTATAAACGATTCCCATTAGGCCTAAACATGCCCAGCCACTGAGCCAAGTTGCTGTCAGTGCCAAACCTGTGACAATGGGTCCGAAGTTTCTGCTTCCTACAAGCCAACTGTTGAAGGTTTCACTTTTCTTTTTCGACATGAAGCCAACCGCAACGCTCAATCCGAGCAGGATGACTAAAAAGGCTGTAGAAAAGATAAAATCCATGGTACTCGGCTGGAGCAACATCCTATCCCTCCGGCCTAGCCAAAGCCAGGCTTATTGCTGTAACTACAATGCTCAGCACCACCACAAGAATGAAGCAAGTCCACGCGTCGAACATGTGTTCATCGTGAGGAGACAAGAATTTAAATTTTGTGCTACACATAGCCAAGACACAATCATTTTTTTGTAAAATTTAGTAGGCTATGTTACGAAATTCCGACAATTATTTATTTTCATACCTCCTGATTTTCTGCAATGAAAGCAGTTATAATGGCCGGGGGGTATGCAACGAGGCTCTGGCCAATAACGAAGGCAAGAGCAAAACCCTTACTCCCCCTTGGGAGCAAGAAGATAATAGACTTCGTTTACGAGAAATTAGTAGACTTTGACATCCCTATAATACTGTCAACAAACAAAAGGTTCGAAGAAGACTTCAGGGAATGGTCTAAAGGGAGAAAGATCCAGATAATTGCTGAGAACACGAGAAACGAGGAGGAAAAACTGGGTGCTGTTAGAGCTCTGGCCGAAATTGCGAAAAACATAAAGGAAGACATGCTGGTAGTTGCGGGCGATAATGTTTTCTCTTTCTCAATAAAGGACCTTTACAAAAAATTTGAGGAGCTCAGAAAGCCACTGGTAGCCCTATACGACGTCGGAGATTTCGAGTTGGCCAAGAGATACGGAGTTGCAGAACTCGAGGGAGAAAGGATCGTAAGGTTCTACGAAAAGCCTGAAAAGCCGCCTTCCACCTTGATAGGCATAGGACTTTACCTGATTCCCAAAAGAGGGATTGAAATTCTCCTAGAATACGTTGAAAACACAAAAAGGAGCGACAACCTTGGAGACTTCATAAGCTATCTCTGCCAGAAGGAGGAGGTCTACGGGTATCCTTTTAACGGAAGCTGGTATGATGTTGGAAATCCCGATTCGTACATTGAGGCTTTCAAGAGCTACACGGATCACTATGTGGACAGATCGGCGGAAATAGAGAGGTCTGTCAAGATAATTGAACCCGTAGTAATCGGGAAAGGGGCCAAGATCAGCGGAAGAAGCATAATCGGGCCCTACACATTCATCGGAGAGGGCTGCAAAGTCGAGTCTTCAGATGTGAGCGAGAGCATAGTATTCGAAAACACAACCCTTTCCAAAGTGAGACTCTGGAGAAGTATAGTAGACGACAAATGCGAAATTCGAAACATACAGCTCACAGCTTCGATCATAGGAGGTAATGCAAAGATTCAGGGCGGATGAAGGCCCTTATACTAGACGGCTACGTTGACGAGCCTTCCTGTTTGGGTGTTCCTCCTTTTGTTTCTCCTTATCCGAGGTTCGTCAGCGGAGTTCTGAAGGCGGCCAAAATTCCTGCACTCTATACAACGATCGACAACTTCAGAGAAAACCGCAATCTCAGGGAAAAAACAAAGAGCTTTGACTACCTCTTCATTATTGCAGGTATAGCTGTTCCCGGGAACTACATCGGAGGAAAGCCCCTAAGCAAAAAAGAGATATTTGGACTTAATCTGGCGAAGAAAAACGTGCTGATGGGTCCGATGTTCCTGGAACTTTCAAAAGAGGACTTCTATAGACTCGAGGATGCGTCGATCGAAGCCATCGAGTTCCCATTCGAAAGAAAGTTCTGCGAGCTCTTTGGCCTTGAATTCGATCTCGATAAATTCCTGATAGCCGGTGCGGATGTGGTAAAACAGCATCCAGATTTTCCAAACATTATTTGCGAGATAGAAACCTACAGAGGTTGTTACTGGGGTAAGTGTTCTTTCTGCATCGAGAGGTTTCAAAGATTGCAAATTAGGGATCCAGAGAACGTGGTTGCAGAGATTAGGGCCCTTTACGACGCTGGAGTTAGGCATTTCCGCATAGGAAAACAGACGGACTTCTTCACATACTTAGCCGACTTTGACTACGAATTCCCAAAACCAAATCCAGAGGCCTTGAAACAGTTCCACAGGGCGATCTGGGAAAAATGCCCGAAAATAAAAACGCTTCATTTAGACAACGTGAATCCAAAAACGATCGCAGAATATCCCGAAGAATCAAAGGAAATAATCAAGACAATTGCGATATATCAAACTCCAGGAAACGTTGCAGCTTTTGGGCTAGAAAGTGCAGACGAGGTTGTTATTAGAAAAAACACCCTCTGCGCAACAGCCGAAGAGGTCATGTTTGCCGTTGAGCTCATGAACAGATTCGGCCGGGCTGTTGGTTACAACGGTCTGCCGATCTTGCTTCCCGGGCTTAATTTCGTTATTGGCCTGAAGGGGGAAACCAGAGAAACTTTCGAGAGAAATTTCGAGTTTCTTAAAGAACTGCTGGACAGAGATCTGCTCTTGCGCAGGATCAACATAAGGCAGGTGAAGATCTTTCCAGGCACCCCAATGGAAAAAGAGGGTTACAGGAGGCTTCTCAAGCACAAGAGATACTTCAATGCCTTCAAGAAAAGAGTAAGAGAGGAAATCGACAATCCCATGCTCCGGAGGATTCTGCCAAAATACAGGAAGCTTACGGATTTGAGGGTTGAAATTGAGGGCAAAATCAGCTTTGCAAGGCAGATTGCAACTTATCCGATCCTCGTAGGGCTGGTCGGGGAATACAAAAAGGGCACCTTCCTTGATGCAAGGGTTGTCGACTACGGTTACAGAAGCGTAACGGCTGTTGAGAGCCCTCTGAACGTCAATGAAGCAAAGGCAGAACAGCTAAAAGCTCTGATCGGATCAAAAGCTGCCGAAATAATTAAAAAAAGACCCTTCAAAGACATAGATGAAGTCGAGCAGATAGCTGATGATGCAAAATTGCTTTTCTTCGTAAAATAATAAGAAGAGAATCGCACAATAAGTTCGAGGATATCATTAAAACATAAATAAAAAAAATGGTAAATCGAAAAAGCTATAAATGGGGAGATTGATTAAAGAGAAGGTGATCAAATGAATTTATTCGATAATATTCTCAACAGCACAAGTATATTTAAAAATAGAGATGTTCTAAGGCATAGCTATACACCTGAAAGCTTGCCACACCGTGAAGAGCAGATTCAGCAACTGGTAGAACTCCTTTCGCCCCTAATAAAGGGGGGGACACCCTCAAACATCTTCATCTATGGTAAAACAGGAACGGGGAAAACGGCCACAGTAAAGTTCGTAATAAAAAATCTCGAGGATATCAGCAACAAGATGGGGGCCAACGTTTTGGTACTTTACCTAAATTGCGAGATAATAGACACTGCCTACAGGGTTCTCGCAAGTGTTGCAAGAAAACTCGGGAAAAATGTACCGATGACAGGCTGGCCAACCGATCAAGTCTACGAAGAGGTGAAAAACGTTCTTGAAACCAAGAGATTCAAGATGGTTATAGTTCTTGACGAAATCGATAAACTCGTCAAAAGGGCCGAAGAAGCCCTCTACAGCCTTACAAGGATAAATTCGGACCTCGAAAATGCAAGGGTTTCCCTGATCGGTATATCCAACAATCTCAAATTCAAGAGCTTTTTAGACGCGAGAATTCTCAGCTCTCTCAGCGAAGAAGAGCTCGTTTTTCCGCCTTACAATGCAGAACAGCTTGAGGATATTCTGAAACAAAGAGCGGAACTCGCATTCAACGAGGGGGCTTTGGAGGAGGGGGTGATCCAGTACTGCAGCGCCATAGCTGCCCAGGAGAACGGAGATGCAAGAAAAGCGCTGGATCTACTCAGGGTCAGCGCTGAAATAGCGGAAAGGGAAAAAGACACAAAGGTCAGGATAAAGCACGTTAGAAAAGCCTTAAAAAAGATAGAAACGGACTACATGATAGAAACCGTTCGAACCTTGCCGCTGCACACTAAAATACTTCTCTACAGCATGGCCCTCCTTGCGGAGAGTTCAGACAAGTTTACCACTGGCGAGGTGTACTGCGTATACAAAAAGCTATGCGGAAAGGTTTGCATTGAGGCTTTAACCCAGCGCAGGATTAGCGATTTGCTGTCAGAACTAGATTCGCTGGGAATAATAAATTCCATAGTGGTTTCAAAGGGCAGATACGGAAGGACGAGGGAGATAAAAATAGACTCGGATACTGAAGCGCTAAAAAAGGCTCTAGAGGAGGATTACAGATTACAGGATCTCAAAAAGTTTGAGGAGGAGACAAGAAAACTTATAAAACTGGGCTCATTTGAGCTTTGACCTTTTGGTTTGTAGAAAGGTTTAAATATTTCCATGCAGAAATCGATAAAATCGAAGGTGAGGTGTTAGATTTGAAAGAATTTGGAAGGCCACCGGTAAAAGTCGGAGACGTAAGAGAAGTAAGGATTGAAGCTGTGGGTAGCGAAGGAGACGGAATAGCAAAGATAGATGGATTCGTGGTTTTCGTCCCTGGAGCTAAAATGAACGACAGCGTTAAGATAAGAATAACCAAGGTTCTTAAGAAATACGGTTTCGCCGAAATCGTCGAGTGATTAGAGATTTTTAACTAATTCCTCGATCTGAGCCACTAGTCCTTTTATTTTTTCAACTTGGGTTTTTAACTGTTCAATCTTGTCATACCCCTCATCCCTGACCATTGCACCATACTGTGTTGGCACAATGATTCCGGATTGCTCGAGTACACGGAGAGAGTAACGAACCCTGTGTTTCGGCATATTAAGCATATCGGAGAGCTTGAATATGCCTATAGGTTGCTTTTCCATCACTGCTTTCAAGACTTCCAAATGCCTGACAACGATCTCGGCTTCCGACATCAACTTGTTGAATACCATGACAATAATTATTATTCTAAGCTTATAAGAGTTATGCTACCATACGGAAGATCGGATTTTCCGGATGAGTAGAGGGTCTCCAAAATTATAAAAATGGGTGCCCAGAAAACCCAGAGCTTTAGCTCCGGGAGATGAGGGGAAGGGCGTAAAGCATCCCTTAACGCCGGAAGCTCCCGACTGAAGTCGGGGAGTAGCTCACTCGTAATGCTCTGAATCAAACCTAAGCTCTTCTCGGCTTATCTCGGTGTATCCGAGTCTGTCCTTTATAACCAGATAGGCCATCTCGGGCGGAATGGCGCCTATTTCAGTTATTATGACATCGATGTAATCCCTCGGCGTCACGTCGAAGGCGGGGTTTCTGACCTTTACCCCAAGTTCTAGAAGCTCCTTTGGAGCAACTTCTTCAGCCGATCTTTCCTCGATTAAAACCAGCTCGCCAAAAATTGTCTTTGGACTGAACTTGAAGGTCTCAGCGGCGACTATAAAAGGCACCCTTGCTTCTTTAGCACAGAGTGCCACCTGAGATGTTCCTATCTTGTTCACCAGCGCTCCATTCGCCGTGATTGTGTCCGCACCAACGATTACGCAGTCAACCTCGCTGATAAAGTATCTCACTGCAGAGTCCACTATCAGTGTCACCTCTATTCCCGCCTCCCTCAGCTGTCTGGCGGTTATATGCCCTTGCCATCTGGGTCTGGACTCTGTAGCAAAAACTTCAATCCTTTTTCCGGCTTCATGGGCCCTCTTTATCACAGCTATCGCTGCGGATGAGTTGCAGTGTGTTAGGATTGTTGAACCATCCTTTATTCTCCTCTCCCCTATTTCAGCGATTTTTCTCTGCGCGCTGTCCACCCATCCGATGAACTCCTCGGCCCTTCTAATAAGACTGGCCCTTTTCTCCTCTGGCGTACTGCCTGTATACCGCATTATGTAGTTAATCGCATTGTACAGGCTCACCGCGGTGGGACGGGTGTTCAGGAGGATCTGCGAGGCTTTCATCATTTCCTCATCAAAGTTATCCCTGACCTTTAACGCATGCTCCTTCATAACTTCGGCGGCAAACTTTGCAATTCTAGAAGCTCCCCGAATTTCCATCGACTTTATCTTCTCCGCTGCACTCAGGAGATCCATGCCGGGATTCTGTAGAACTCTTTAAATATCTTTGCGGTCACTCTTTTTGTGGATATCTGCATTGTACACTACGGAGAGATAGGGACCAAGGGTAAAAACCGGGCTTTTTTCGAGAAGAAGCTGGTGGAGAACATAAGCAGATTTGCCAAGGCGAAAAGGAGGTTTGGCTGGATCGAGGTTGAGTATTACGAGGGTATAGAGGAAAAGCTAAGAAAAACCCCTGGAATAAGATATTTCGGGGTTGGCTACAAGACTGACCTCGATATGTCCGCAATTAAGTCCGCCGTTCTCAAAGCGCTGCCAGAAAAATTTGAGAGTTTCAAAATTTCGGCTTCCAGAAGGAATAAGAAATTTCCGCTCAATTCAATAGAGATCAACAGAGAACTGGGAAGAGCTGTCGTGGAGACTACAGGAAAAAAGGTCGATCTGGAAAATCCCGACGTTACCGTCTGGGTCGAAATCTGTGAGAACTTCGCCCTAGTTTACTCGAAAAGAATCGAGGGAATTGGAGGGCTACCGGTTGGATGCGCGGGTAGAGTTGTCTCGCTGGTTTCGGGTGGAATAGACAGCCCCGTGGCGAGCTTTTTGGCGATGAAGAGGGGCTGTGAGGCTGTTCTGGTTCACTTCTTTAACAGAACTCTGCACTCGGCAGAAGTTAGGAAAAAAATCGTAATGCTTGCCGAGAAGCTCGCGGAATATCAGGGGAGTATCAAGCTCTACATGATACCGTTTGAGGAAGTGCAGATGGAAATAATTCGAATAGTGCCACCCAAGCTCAGAATGGTTGTCTACAGAAGAAGCATGATGAGGATGGCAAACATGATAGCTGAAAAGGAGAGAGCCAAGGCGATAGTGACTGGAGACAACATATCCCAGGTTGCGAGCCAGACACTTGACAATTTGAATGTCATATATGCCGCATCAAAGCTAGCTGTTCTCCCGCCGCTGCTGGGATTCGATAAAGAGGAGATTGTGGGGCTTGCAAAGAAGATAGGAACTTACGAGATCTCCATTCTCCCCTACGAAGACTGCTGCTCCCTGATGGTTGCTAAACACCCAGAAACAAGAGCCAGAAAGGAAATCATTGAGGAGTTCGAGGAATTTGAGGAACTGGAAAAGTCGGCGGTCGAAAAAGGAGAAACAGTTGAGGTGAGCTGCTCCACGACTGAAGTCGGGAGCTTCCGGCGTTAAGGGAGGCTTTACGCCCTTCCCCTCATCTGCCGGTTCGGGGGGCTCACAGCTCCCCCATCCCGCAGATCTCATTAACCTGCGGGCTATGTTTATGCACGCATTTAAATCCCTATCGTATTCCATCCCACAGGTTGGACATTTGTAGATTCTGCCTACACCTATTTGGGCAACATGCCCGCATCTGTGGCAGGTTCTAGAGGTGTTCCTGACCTCTTTCTTCGTCAAATACCTGACCTCTA
>QNUZ01000042.1 GCA_004347865.1 Archaeoglobi archaeon
ATCCCACGGTTAAAACCGTAGGCTTTCTTGTCGATTTTCATGTAACTAATCTTGCACCTTCCCTTTCGACGATGACAGTATGTTCCCATTGGCTCACAAAACCTCCCGAAACTTCAGATAGTACTGGATACTCTCTAAGAACCTTTTCCCTGACAAGTTTGGCTATGAATATCTCAGGAGCCCTTGTCAGCCATCTCTTGGCAAAAGGCAGGGTCTTGTATTTTTCCGAAATTTCAGAAATAATATCTCTCAAAAGCTTAATCCTAACCGATTTCGGATTTATAAGACTGTATATCTCGCATTCATTTCTTTCAGCAACTCTACCTACACCGTCCGTAGCAAAAGGTTCTATGGCTATGACCATCCCCTCTTTAAGTTCAACTCCTCGTTGAGTTGCGTAGTTGTAGATGCTCGGAGGGGCATGAGCTATATAAGGCAATAATCCGTGACCAGTGAGATTTACGATAGGTCTGAAACCGTGGCTCCTAATAGTCTCTTCTATGATCTTTCCCAGCTTTGCTGTATCGACTCCAGCCCTTACGGCGTCAATCGCGTTGAAAACAGCTTCTTTGCTGGCCTCTATAAGTTCTGAGTGATCTCCAAGATCTATTGAAATCGCCATGTCGGCTATATAGCCGTCAATGTGGGCACCGATGTCTATTTTGACAAGATCTCCCTTCTTGAATCGCCTTTCATCGTTTTTAGCTGGCGTAAAATGGGCGGCATCGCTATTTACTGATATATTGCAGGGAAATGCTGGTTTTGCCCCGAGTTCCAATATTTTGTTCTCTACAAACTCAGCTACCTCAATTAGTTTTCCTCCTACTGTAACCTTTTCTTCCAAAGATTTTGCAACCTCTTTAAGAACTTCTCCGGCTTTTAAAGTCTTTTCCAATGCATCTTCATCCATAGTTATCACCTAACCTAATATATAAGCTCCTCAATCATACCCTTCTCTATGGCGATCCTAATCTCCCTCGCAATTCTTCTGCCCATATACATGTTTTCTCCAAACAAGATGTAAGAATAGGGAGAATTAGGAATCCCCGCATTCGTTCCAGCAACAATTCTTGCAGAGATCTCAAAGACCACTAGCTCAGCTTTATCTGTAAATACAGTCTCGATACAGAAAGGTCCAACCATTCCCGGATACGCTATCTCTTTTGATACTTCAAAGATCCTATCCGCCACCTGAAATGCCTGACTCAACAAACTCTCTCTTAAAACAAGAGGAAAGTTTCCGATGATTGTGTAGGTGGGTTCAAGCTGGAGTTTCAACTGCTCTTCCGCCGGAATTCTTCCAATTCCATCTACATGTTCATATCTCCGATCCAGAGCTATTAGCTCCATTCTCTGGTTAACGGGAGAGTAGAAAAATGAAAAATAAACACTAGCTCCGATTACGTATTCCTGTATTTCGGCTCCTTTTATTTCCTCTCTAGTCACCAATCCCTTTTTTACCATGCTCTCTGCCTTTCTCCTGAAATCCTCTGGTGATGAGGCAAGAAAGTATCCTCTTCCACCTTTAGCACCCTGATACTTAACGATACAGAGCCTGTCAATCTCATCAGGGCTACTGAATATTTTAGGAACCCTTACATTCGCCTTTCTTAGCCACTCCCTTTGTTTCTCTCTGCTTGTCTCGTATTCCATAAGCTTTCGGTTTCCAAAGATTGGAACTTCAAGCGAGTCGAATTTGCCTATGTAGGCGTTGAAGGAGCCATGAGGGATTAGAATTGCATTCTCATTTCTCAAGAACTCCTGAATCTCCTTACTGAGTAATTCTCCAAAGCTTTCAACTTCCAACAACCTGTCTGCAACTCCGAAGTTTCTGTAAACATCTTTCTCAGCATTTTTGCAAATGCATATCGTTTCAAAACCCTCGTCCTTTGCTCCTCTTAGTATATTCAATGCAGAATGGCTTCCGAGAGTAGCTATTTTCACGTTGTTGAGATCGTAGCCCCTGAGTATCTTTAAGATTCTCTCTCTCAACTTTCATCCCTCCTATTCTTCAGTTTCAACGCATCTTGGAGCATAAAAGGATTGTTGAACATCACGTAGTCCGCTTTTCCGATTAGAGAGAAAATTTCTTCGTCACTGTGATTTCTATGAATTCTGAAGTATCTAATTTCTCCACAAACCGGTTTAGATTCGAATGGATCTACTACATGGATCAGATTAAGGCTTTCGCAGATTCTCTTTACAGCTTCTTCATTCCATCCTCTCGGCTCCCACCCGAATATGAAATCACGTTCTATAGATCCAAAAAACTCTTCCATGTTTCTAAAACTGTCTTCGCCTTCCTTGAAGCTTTTTGGTGTCTGGAAAAGAATAAATTTAGCTTTCAATGCTTTTGCTATCTCTTTTGTTACTTCCCAAGCTTCAAAAACCTGTTTTATCGGTTTAAAGAAACCAGCATCTTCGAGCACCAAGTTTACTTTCCGATAAGTGGGGCTGCTGGGTGGGTGGGTTATAACCTGCCAAGCTTTTACAGTAAATTCAAAATTTTCGGGGGCTTTCTCTCTCCATTTCTTTGCCGTTTCAAGCGATGGGGGTTTGTAAAAGGTTTTCTGGACTTCTACGACCTCGAATGTTTTGAAATATTTCTCCATAGCAATCGGAAACCCGCAACAGCCTATTTTCATCAGGTTTAAGATACCCCAAAGAATAAAAAGTTTTAATGGGAAGGTTTAAAAAGGTTAAATCGGCCCTTTTTTATGGCCGAGGTGGTTGTATACGGTCTTACAACTTGTCCACACTGCAAGAGAACACTAGATTATCTAAAGCTCGCAAAGGTTGATTTTGAGGTAGTTTGGATAGATAAACTGGAAGGGGAGGAAAGAGATAAAGCAATCGAAGAAGTCTATAAACTTTCCAAAAGCTATTCTGTGCCTTTGGTCGTTAAAGGTGATAAATGGGTCCTCGGATTCGACAGAGAAAAAATTGACAGGCTCATCAAGAGCTAGTTTGTCTTTATTGAAGTTGGGCCATTTAAAATCAGGCTTTAATCCCAGAAAATCGTTTAAAGGCCTCTGAGCGTTAAGGCATGGGCTATATTCATATCGCATATCTGGACTTCCCTCTGCAAAGGAACGTCCCCAAGACCTATTCAACACGGTACTATCTAAACCTTGACCATTCATCCCAGAGCTAAAGCTCTGGGCTTTCTGGGCACCCATTTTGTAAGATCTCTAACTCTAAAATTTTTTCATCTTATACATTCTGCAGAAAGTACACTGGTTCCAAGAATAGCCCACTGTTGCCTGAATAATTAGACAGCGAGCTTCACTTGGCGGTCGAAACACTGGCTCCTCATATCTCACATTGGTGCATTGTTCCAGATCTAAAAAGCATTTCCAAAAAATTTATACTCTCATGCTTAACCAAAAGCGATGAATGATTTGATACCTCTACTCGCTGTTTACGCATACGTCGTCTCGCTTGTGCTCTTATCTGAGAAGGCAATAAAGAACGAGCTTTTAGGTAGGAAGTTTCTACATATAATGGTCGGGAATATTGCCTTTCTCCTGCCTTTTTTCGAATCCCGAGAAGTAATGACGTTCCTCGCGGCTTTTCCATTCGTTATTCTAACTTTTCTCATGACTCCCTATTCACCGATAAAAATCCCTAGCAGAACGACGCTTTCTGGGCACGCCTTAGGACTTTTCTACTACTCAATAGCCTGGACCCTGCTGGCCTTCTTCCTTTTCGAAAGGCGAGATGCGATCTCAATGGGCATCGTTGCAATGTCATACGGAGATGGCTTTGCCTCGCTGGTAGGTACAAAATACGGAAAAAGAAAGTACACGATTTTTGGGGCTTCAAAAAGTCTTGAAGGTAGCTTGGCGATGTTTGTATCAACCCTCGCAATGTTTCTAGCGATAAGTCTTTACTATTCCCGCGAGGTAACGTATTCTCTCGTACTACTCGCTCTCGTAGCAACAATTGTAGAAGCTATCACCCCCAAAGGGCTGGATAATCTGAGCGTTTCGCTCCTAATTGCACCTCTTTCCCTGATGCTATGAGGTTTATTGTAGTCGATGGCCTAGACGGTTCAGGTAAGGATACCCATGCAAAGTTCATCGCAGAAAGATATCAGTCAAAAGGTGAAACCATTGTAATCCGTACACATCCCAGCGATTCCTTCTTCGGTAAGAAGGCGAAACAGAGCCTTCTGGGAAGGGGGAAAATCAACCACATAAAGGCATCGATCTTCTATTTCCTCGATGTCATGAACTCTCTCTTTAGGTACTACGGAAAGGCCGACAACGTAATCTTCGTCCGCTATATTGGCGGAGTTTTTTATTTGCCTTCTCCCTTTGCGAAATTCTTATACAGATTCTTCTCTGCAATTTTGCCCACCTCCGATTACATGTTCTTCCTCGATGCAGAGCCCGAAGTTTTGGCAAAGAGAATTTCAAGTAGAAAAGAGAAAGAGATGTTCGAAAATCTCGAGGACCTGAGGAAAGTGAGAGAGAGGGCCCTTAAAATTTTAAAGGGCTGGCACATTGTGAGAACCGACAGAGAGATAAAGGAGACAAGGACCGAAATAGAGAGAATCCTAGACAAACTTGATTCAAAAAAATGTTAAATTCTGATTTCTGCCCACTTATCGACGTTTTCTGAAACCCTGACGCGGATAACATTTAAACCTCTTCTTTTCAGCTCTCCGAAGATGTATAATGCAATGTTTTCAGAAGTTGGGATTTCTATTATTTCGTTTATCAGTGAATGGTCGAATTTGCTGAGTATTTCCCTCAGAATTCTTTTAAGCTCAAAAAAATCGATGATCATCCCATTCTTGAGTTCCCCTTCAACCTCCACACTCACGACAAAGTTGTGCCCGTGAATTTTGCCACATTTTTCATGCCCCGGAATCGAATGGGCTGCACTGAAACCTTCGGAAACTCCAACCACTATCTTCACTACCTCACCCCCATGAATTTGTGTACCTGAGGGATGACTCTAGTATCCGCGAATTCTAGCATTTTCTGTTGAAGTTTAAAAATGTTCTCAAGCCTTGAGCCGAAAACCGGCTGGAGAACAAAACACTCCACATAGTCCTTTATTTGAAGAGAAGAATTTATAATTTCCTCTTCGTTGAATACTGAAGGCAATACAATCTTGCAGAAGGTCCTCCTCGTTCTGGTTTTTCTGAGAATTTTAAAGCTTTTAAAAGTGTTTTCCAGCAGAATTTCAAAGTCAAAAAGTTTTGCTTCCCTGACTTTAAGATCTCCAGCTACAAAATCGACAAATCTTAGTTTCTTGGCCTTTTCCGGTATGCTCATGTTCGATTCAAGATAGAAAGGTCTTGTCTTATTAAGAGCTCTTATAAATTCCGCCTGAAGCAATGGTTCCCCGCCCGTTAGGCTAACAGAGTGCACCTTGGCAGAATCTATCCTTCTTTGAACGTACTCTGCAGAGATCGGATTTTGAATTTTTTCCCCGCTAACATGGTCGAAACAAAATTCCGAGTCCTTTAAAGTGTCGCAATAGTAGCAGTCCAGATTACAACCGCAAAACCTTATAAAAAGCTGCCTCACGCCGACAAGAATTCCTTCACCCTGTATTGACTCAAAGATTTCACTTATCCTGCCTCTCATATTTTTATCATCTTCCCGGTCTTCTCGTATACTTTAAGCCCATCAAGTTTCCCCAATCTTTCTGCAAATTCTCTGGATTTCAATATTTCAAGAAATGCTCTTACAGGAGGTTTATTAAGCCTTTCAAGTGGTATTAAAAAGTCGTATTCTTCTGCTCTTAGCGGAATGAAGTCCAAATCATATAACTTTGCTACACTTTTTATCCCAACTCCCACGTCGGCCCTTCCAGTGGCAACTGCAAAGGCGATGGCATCATGAGTTTTGGCCTCAACCTCATAACCCTTTATTCTTCTTCTCAGTTCTTCGAAGCTTATATTAAGTTCAATTGCTAGGTTTCGCAGATGCATGTCAACTAGTACTCTTGTTCCCGAACCTCTGTTCCTGTTTACAAAACTTACATCTTCTCTAAGCAAGTCCTGAAAGTTGTGGATCCTCTTCGGATTGCCTTTCGCAACAATTAGCCCCTGCTCTCTGAGATATCCCTTGACAAGAACTGCATTCTCAACTCCAAATTTTCTGATAACACCTTCATTGTAATTTCCATCCTCGCCCAGAAGATGTACCCCTGCCAAATCCGCTTCTCGCCTTTTAACCGCAAGTATACCAGCGGTAGAGCCCAAATTTATGACTTTTGCCTCATATTCCGGCATAAGCTCGAGAATAGCATCTAAGCCAGTGCAGTGGCTTCCAATTATGACTAAGTCAGCCGGTTTTACTTCCCCATACAACCTAACATCTACCACTTCGCCTTCTTCTAACATTAAAACGTCTTCTGGTATCTCTATAAATCCGTCAGTTGCGTATATGGCCGAGATCATCCCGCTGTAGGAGCCTGTAACAGGATACACCTTGTACTCTCCTGAATCATGTATTATATTAACTGGCAACAGTTCCCGTCTACCGGGCTCAGAAAAAACCTTCATTGCAAGCTTTGCCTTTAGAGTTTTGCTTTCCTCACATAAACCGGAAAGCTTCCTTATCAACGGAGAGACAAATATCTCGAATATCGTCATTGCAGAAGTCGGATACCCCGGCAAGGCAAAGATGGGTTTACCTTTGTGCAAAGCGATGGCTGTGGGCTTACCCGGTTTAACAGCTATACCGTGAACAAGCAAACCTGGATCAAACTCCGAGAGTATCCTGAACATCATGTCCCCAAAACCGGCCGACGTGCTACCACTGGTCAATACTATATCCGCAACCTCCAAAGCCCTTAAAATCGCACTTCTGAGCTCGTCCTCGTCATCCTTTACGATCCCCAATCTTATCGGATCTCCACCACACTCTTCAACAGCTGCGGAGAGAGCAAAGGAGTTAACGTCGTATATTTTAGCTCTCTCAAGCTTTTCTCCGGGCTCAACTAGCTCATTCCCTGTTGAAAGAATAGCCACTTTCGGCTTTCGGTATACCTTCAAACGCCTTATTCCGCATGCAGAAAGCAATGCAATCTCCCTTGAAGTTATCTTCTTTCCCTTTCTAAGCACTAGCTCACCAGCCATTATATCGCTGCCTGCGAAAAGTACGTTCTCCCCTGGATTGGTCGATCTGAAAATCTCAACAAATCGCCCGCTTTCTCTCGTGAATTCTACCATAACCACAGCGTTGGCTCCCTTGGGAATCAAAGATCCGGTCGCTACTTCCACGGCTTTTCCCCTACCCACCTCGATACCGCTCCATTCTCCAGCCTCAACTCTGCCTACTACCTCAAGCTTTACGGGCCTAGATTCGTCAACACCAAATGTTTCTTCAGCGATTACGGCGTAACCGTCCACAGTTGCCCTGTCAAAAGGGGGTAAGCTTATCGGCGCTCGAATGTCTTCAGCCAAAACTCTGCCTCTAGAGTCCAACAATTCAACCTCCTCGGTCACAGTCTCTGGCTTGTAATGCTGAAAAAGAATTTTCTTTGCCTTCTCAATGCTGAGAACTTCTCTGAATATTTTCCTCATTCAAAAACCTCCGTTATATCCCTTATAAGCCTTACTTCTACTTCCTCTCCGGCTTCATAACCCTCAAGATCTTCCGGTACTATTAGGATTGCATTTGCCCTAACCAGCGAGCTTAAAACACTAGAACCCGAAATTTGAATTGGAAAAACTTTACCATTATCCCAGTAAACTCTGACGATGCTTCTTACGCCTAACTCTGAAGGGATACGGGACTCAAGAATCCCTTTCTTTACCGTTCCCTTTCTCTCAACAATTCGCACGTTCATCATTCGGTAAAGTGCTGGAATTACAAAGGTGTTGAAGGCCAGTAAACAGGCTGCTGGAGAACCAGGAAGCATGAAAACCGGCTTGTTGTCGACCAGGCCAAAAGCAGTCGGCATTCCTGGCTTCATAGCAACACCATGAAAGAGGATATTCCCATACTTCTCAACAACTTCAGGGACCAAATCGCGCTCTCCTACTGAAGTGCCCCCAGTAAAAACGACCATATCATATTGCAAACCATCAAATAATTTTCTTTCGATCTCTTCGAATTTATCCTTTACGATCCCAAGGCTAACACTATAGAAGCCGAGTTCCAAGAGGGCGTTACAGATCATAGGGTTATTTGAATTGTATATCTTGGCTCCCTCAAGCTTTTTTCCGGGTTCAACAAGTTCGTCCCCTGTTGATATAACCGCAACTTTAGGTTTTCTATAAACTTTAACGGTTTCAAAACCCAAAGAAGCCAAAATTCCTGCATCCTGCGGTTGCAAGATCTCCCCCCTCCTTAGCACAAGTTCCCCCTTCCTTAAGTCCTCCCCGGCCCTTGAGACGTTCTTGTAGGGTGTGACACTTCTGAAGATTTTGATATATTCTCCAGCAATTTCGGAAAATTCCAATGGAACTACTGCATTCGCACCTTTTGGCAATGCAGAACCTGTAAAGATTCTTACAGCAAAACCACTCGAAACATCAAAATTCGGAACTTCCCCGACCCTGACTTCGCCGATTAACTTAATCAGAACAGGATTCATGTCGCTAGCCCCAAATGTATCCTCGGCAAGAACCGCATATCCGTCCATCGCGGATCGGTCAAACCTTGGAATGTCAAATTCAGAAAATATGTTTTCCGCAAGGACTCTACCAACGCAATTGTAAAGATTGGCGGTCTCAATTCCGAGTATTCTTATGTTGTCAAAAATTCTCCTTAGAGCGGTTTCCACTCTTTCCTGAACCTTGAAGCCTCTGCTCCTAACCATCAAACTCAAATCTTTTCACCATTAAAAAATTTGCCGCAAACAGCTACATCAAACAGATTTTAACTAGGTCCAAGTAGTATTTTCTATCGAAGGATAAGCTCCACAGACTTAAAGAAGCTAAAAATCTGCTTGGAAATTCTACGGGACGAGATCCAGTTGAACTAACTCACCCCAAAAAGCAGAACTACTTAAGCTTTGCCCGTTCATCCCAGAGCCAAAGAGCTCTGGGTTTTCTGGGCACCCATTTTTATAATCGTTTAGGAAGCATTTAAATCTCCGCGCATTCTTTCTTTGTGAAGTCCTTCATAGAGGAAAAGGTTAGGGAGATAAGGGAAATAGTGGGAGAGGGAAGAGCAATAATAGCCCTTTCTGGCGGTGTGGACAGCTCCACGGCTGCGATGCTTGCTTACAAGGCGATTGGAGAGAGACTTCACGCTGTTTTTGTGAACACCGGCCTTTTGAGGAAGGGCGAACCGGAATTCGTTGTAAAGACTTTTAGGGATCTGGGGCTAAATCTAATAGCCGTTAACGCCGAGGAAAGGTTTTTCAAAGCCCTTAGGGGTGTAAGGGATCCTGAGGAGAAGAGAAAAGTTATCGGAAGGGTTTTTGTTGAGGTCTTTGAGGAGGAAGCTAAAAAAATCGGGGCAGAGTTCCTAATTCAGGGAACGATTGCACCAGACTGGATCGAGAGCAGGGGAGGGATAAAGAGTCACCATAACGTTGGAGGCCTACCAGAAAGGTTAAATTTGCGAATAATCGAGCCCTTGCGGGATCTTTACAAGGATGAGGTCAGACAGCTTGCGAAAGAACTCGGGATACCGGAGAAGATCTATGCGAGGATGCCTTTCCCCGGTCCGGGGCTTGCCGCGAGAATAATTGGCGAAGTAAATCCTGAAAGGGTCAGAATAGTAAGGGAGGCAAATGCAATAGTTGAAGAGGAAATCGAGAGGGCAAAGCTTAGACCATGGCAAGCCTTTGCAGTGCTTCTGGGGATAAAAACTGTTGGAGTTCAGGGAGATATAAGGGCTTACAAGGAGACAGTTGCCGTGCGGATCGTTGAAAGCACCGACGGCATGACGGCGAATGCGATGAACGTACCATTCGAGGTTCTGCAGAGAATTGCCTTCAGAATCGTCAGTGAAATCCCCGAAGTCTGCAGGGTGCTTTACGACATAACGAATAAACCGCCGGCGACCATCGAGTTTGAGTGATATGATTGCCATAATCGAGAATTACGGACAGTATACGCACAGAATCTGGAGAACCCTGAAGGAAATCGGAGTAAAGGCAGAGATAATTGAAAATACGACTCCAGTTGGTGAGATAAAGCGTAGGCAATTTGCCGGAATTATATTTAGTGGTGGGCCGAGTCTAGAAAGGGTTGGAAATTGCTTGGAAATCCTCGAAAGATACGAGGAGTTCGGCATTCCTCTGCTCGGAATTTGCTTGGGACATCAGCTAATCGCAAAGTATTTCGGGGGAGAAGTAGGTAGGGGAAAAAAGGCAGAATACAGTCTCATCGAGGTCGAAATTTTAAAAGAGAACGATCTTTTCGTAGGAATTCCAAGGATTTTGAGAGTTTGGGCAAGCCACATGGACGAGGTTAAGTCGATGCCAAAGGATTTTGAACTTCTTGCGAGGAGCGAATTCTGCGAGATTGAGGCGATTAAACACAGAAAGCTGCCAATTTACGGGATACAGTTCCATCCCGAGGTGGCGCACACGGAGAAAGGTAAGGAGATCTACAGAAACTTCGTTTCACTCTGCAAAATTTAGCTGCGATTTAAAAAAAGAAAGATTAGAGTTCCGAAACGATTTCGTCTAGCAGAGCCAAATAATCCTCTTCTTTCCTCCAGAGGTTGCCAAAGCTCATAGCTGCATTCGGATGATAGTAGCGGTCAATGGAGATCGCCCTTATGTGTGGTGCGAAGTTCTTGATCGCTGCAAGCATCTGGGAACCGTGGTAGTAAATTGTACCCATCATCAGCACAACGTCGTAGTTTCCTTTCCCGTCGAAGCCCTTCCAGTTGGGATCGAGCAAAAACTGAGTAAGTTCGTGGAGCACTGCATATTTCGCATTGATCCCTGCTTGGGCAAGCTTACTGATGGCATTACCCGTCGCTACTACTGTCACTCCCTTCTCTGCGAATTTCTTAACTCTCTCAATCATCGCCGGTGTTATGTCTGGGCCTACTATCAGAAGTGGGTGCTTTGCCTTCTTTACAGCCATTGCAACCGGCTTTCCCTTTTCAAGTAGCATCGCCATCTTTGGACCCGGTATATTTGCAGCATCAAATGGCTGCTCAATCGTCTTGGGCATCTCCACCACCTCATTTCTTGGCCAAGCTTGAGAATCCTTCCCTGAAGAGTCTCTCGACACATGTTGGGTTGAAGCCCGCCTGATACGGCCTTATTGGTCCCTCAAGTATCTTCTTCCTGCTCCAGTCGATCTTCCAGCCGTGCTTTTCCTCTAGCTCCTTTAGCAGTTCCTCTCTCTTTGCCAGTGGCAAGTCTGTCTCAGTTCTAACGTACAGATGCCAGTCGTCGGGCATTCTTCCTAGATACTTGAGGCTCAGATCGATGTAGTGAGTCAGCTTTATGGCCCTGCCCTTGTCTGTGTCATTCGGCCTGAAGCAGAGCTTTGCTATGAGCGGTATGGCTTCCTCGATGGTTTCAGCTGCAACAAGCAGATCCTGCGGAGCCGGTTCAACTCTAACCTTCTGCCCGCTTCTCACATCGTAGACCATCCAGTCTTCATCGTTGTACGGCCTTCCGAGGAATGCCCTGCGGTACTTGCTTCCATGCGGTCCTACAACCACTGGAATTCCGAGCCTGTTAACTCCTGTTGCTATGCTGGCAGCCTTCTGGCTGTATGCGCCCCAAGCAACTCCGCAAGCTCCGACTCTGTTGAGTATGTAATCAGCTATCTCCTCATAGTTGGCTCTAATATTTCTCATTGCAAATATCCTCGCAACCTTTATCGCTGCTCCGTGGATATGCGCATTCGAGACACAGCTACCAATGTTAACGACACCGCCGCCATCGAAATCGTCCTTGTACTTCTCGTAAACAGTCTTTCCTTCTTCATCCTTGTAGAGTCCGCAGTCCATTGCCATGCAGCCAGTGGTTACTACGATGTAATTCCTTGATGCGAACTCATTTACTATCGTATACGCATCCCTGGTACCGTTCGGATAGTTGCTGCAGCCAACGACTGCAATGATTCCAGGAATCGTACCGAGGACAATCGGAGCACCGACATTCCTAATTTCGGAATCCCTGACTGGACCTCTGCCCCTCCTAACCTTTCCTTTTTCGTTCAGTATTCTGTTCCAAGCAGCATAGTTGAACATGTCTATTATAGGTATATTCTTCGGGCAAACCTGCTCA